>NZ_CP160035.1:608571-912857 GCF_040703125.1 Flavobacterium ovatum | reverse complement strand
TAAAAATCTTACTGACCAAGCCACTTATCTTGCCGCCAAAGCTGAAAATGACAAAGAATTAACTGAAGCGACTAAGAAAAAAGAGCAGTACGATGAAATGATTGCTGTCCTAAATGAAGCTAACAGCACAATCGAAACTATACTCAAAAAAGAAAAATACACTCTTGACGATGTAAAAGCAATTACAACTACTGACGAGAAAGTTGAAAAAGCAAAAGCTAACATGCAACGTTTTTTCTCATTTGGCATGCCTATTAAAGATTTAAAAGAAGCTTTACAAGGTGAAATTGACAAAGCCAATACTACTTTGAGCGGCGACAACCTGAAAAAGGACTACAGAAAAGTCGTAGGTGACAACCCTAATGACATTACAGATACCAAATACGGAAACAATAATGTAATGGGTCCAGACAAAAAAGAAACCCTACACGGAACCCATGTTGCGGGAATTGTTGGTCAAGTACGTCACAATAACAAAGGGGGTGATGGTGTTGCCAATAACGTAGCCATAATGACCATACGTGCCGTTCCAGATGGTGATGAATATGACAAAGATATTGCACTAGCAATACGTTATGCGGTGGATAATGGAGCAAAAGTAATTAATGGAAGTTTTGGAAAAGCATTTTCTCCACAAAAACAATGGGTTTTTGATGCCATTAAATATGCGGCAAGCAAAGACGTATTAATTGTTCATGCTGCAGGAAACTCTTCCAAAAACATTGACTTTTTTGACAATTTTCCAAATGATTCTGAAGACAAAAAAACTGAAATATCTGATAATTTAATTACCGTAGGTGCTTTGAATGTAGAATATGGGAACAAAATAGTCGCTCGTTTTTCGAATATTGGAAAAATCAACGTAGATGTATTTGCTCCAGGAGTTCAAATTTATGCCACTGTCCCTGACAACAGTTATAAATTTCTACAAGGAACATCCATGGCTTCGCCAAATGTAGCTGGAGTAGCGGCATTGATTCGATCTTATTATCCTAAACTAACAGCTTCACAAGTCAAAGAAATCATTTTAAATTCGGGAGTTTCTATTGATGCAAACGTGATTGTTGGCGGTAATCCAAATGATATTCGTCCGTTTTCTGACTTGTCTAAAACAGGAAAAATAGTCAACGCTTACAACGCTTTCTTAATGGCAAACAAAATATCAAAAAAATAATTTCATTACTATTCACTTATAAGGAAGGGCTGCTGTCCTTCCTTTTTTTATTTATTAAAAGGATGACTAAAAAAATTTATTTGTTTTTTTCGCTACTGAGCTTGAGTTCTATTTTAGGTCAAAACAATTCCTATTGGCAACAACATGTTGATTATAAGATGGACGTCTTTATGGATGTTGAAAAATTTCAATACAAAGGAAATCAACAATTAATTTATACTAACAATTCAGCTGACACCCTTAAAAAAGTCTATTACCATTTGTACAATAATGCTTTTCAACCGGGAAGCGAAATGGACGCTCGACTACACAACATCAAAGATCCAGATGCTCGCATGACAGGCAAGGCAAAAAACGGTAAAGAAAACCTAATCAAAAATTTAAAACCCGATGAAATAGGCTACCTCAACATCACCAATTTTAAACAAGATGGAAGTGTAGCCAAAACTAAAACGACAGGAACTATTTTGGAAGTAATTTTGGCAAAGCCAATACTTCCTAACTCAAATACTACACTTACCTTAGATTTTGAAGGTCAGGTCCCTGTTCAAATTCGTCGTTCTGGCCGCAATAATTCCGAAGGTGTAGCACTTTCTATGTCACAATGGTACCCAAAACTAGCCGAATTTGATTTTGAAGGCTGGCATGCTGATCCTTATATCGCCAGAGAATTTCATGGCGTTTGGGGGAATTTTGATGTAAAAATCACCATTGATAAAAACTATACCATTGGAGGTACTGGTTATTTGCAAAATCCAAACGAAATTGGTCATGGCTACCAAGATAAAGGCATTGAAGTTTCTTATCCTAAGAAAACCAAAAATCTAACTTGGCATTTTATCGCACCTATGGTACATGATTTTACATGGGCTGCCGATCCCAATTATGCTCATGATGTCATTAAAGGTCCAAACGATGTGGATTTACATTTTGTATATAAGAACGAACCCAGTACTGTTGAAAAATGGAAACAATTACAACCTCTGATGGTTAAAGTAATGGAAATGTACAATGCTAAAATTGGAAATTACCCCTATAAACAATACTCCTTTATACAAGGTGGCGACGGCGGAATGGAATATGCCATGTGTACTTTAATTTTGGGCAACGGAACAGCAGAAGGGATTTTTGGAACAGCCACACACGAATTAGGTCATGCTTGGTTTCAACATGTTTTGGCTTCTAATGAGTCTAAACATCCTTGGATGGATGAAGGTTTCACTACTTATGTCGAAGATTGGGCCCTTAATGAATTAGCTGTTAAAAAAGTGATCAATCCCTTTGAAGCAAATTACAAAGCCTATTACTACTTAGTAAATTCAGGCAAAGAACAACCACAAACTACTCATGGTGACCGTTATGATGAAAATCGTTCGTACGGAATCTCTTCTTACGTCAAAGGAAGCCTCTTTTTATCACAACTTAGTTATTTAATTGGCGAAAAAAACTTGGATAAAACCCTTAAAAAATATTACCAAGATTTCAAATTCAAACACCCAACACCAAACGACATCAAGAGAACTGCTGAACGTGTTTCTGGAGCGGAATTAGACTGGTACTTGACCGATTGGACCCAAACTGTAAACACGATCGATTACGGAATTACTGCTGTTTCAGAACAAGACAATGCAACAGTTGTTCAACTACAAAGAATCGGTAGAATGCCAATGCCGATTGATCTTTTGGTTGAATATTTAGATGGTACTAAAGAAAGTTTTTATATTCCGTTGCGAATGATGTATTTTGAAAAAGAAAATCCTACTCCTGAAATTAAAAGAACCGTATTGAATGATTGGGCGTGGGCAGAATCAAACTACCAGTTTACAATTCCAATAAACAAAAACAGCATCAAAAAAATAAATCTTGACCCAAGTGGTTTAATGGCTGATGTAAAAGCGAATAACAATGTCTATGAAATAATTATTCCTAATTAACATTCCTTCGCAATCAACTATTTAAAGACGTTTGAAATTTTATAAAACAGAAATAAAAAATAAAAAAAGTTATTTCCTTTATTAAAAGTTGTTCCTTTATAAAAAGAAATGGATTCTAAATGAGGAATATCAGTAACAATGGATTGTTAGTGTTTTTAGCAAGGTCTTTCCTGTTGTTGTTTTGTCAATTATCTTTTGCACAAATTGAAAATGACATTGCCAATTCTTGTCCTATAAAATCTTTTCCTGAACTTTTTAAAAAGAAAGACTCCTTAGCTGTTGCAAAGCCGTTAAAGAATAGTTTTTTATTGGTTTTACCCGTGCTCTTTGTACAACCTGCCAATGGATTGATCTATGGTGCAATAACGCAATACACCTTCAAAGGCAAACGGCCAACGGATAAATATTCCTCGGCTTTTTTAATGGCAACTTACACCACTAAAAAACAGATATTGATAGATGCAAAAAGCAACTTATTACTGAATCATAACAAACTTTATTTGTGGGGTGATTGGCGTTATTATAAATTCTCACAAGATAATTATGGTTTAGGATCCGATATTATTCCATCAGGGGAAACTAATTTTTCGATTGAATCAATTGCACAACCAATGAAATATGACTACGTCAAATTTTATCAAACCGCATCGGTTTTAGTTACCGATAATTTATTTCTAGGAGGTGGAATTCATCTTGATGGATACATGAACATTAAGGATCAACCTCTAGAAATTGACAATAATAAACTCACCTATCACCAAGAGTATAATATTGCACATCGTTTTAACACTAACAAATATTTTATAAAAGGGATAAGTGCGAATTTGATATACGATTCACGAGATAACTTAGTCAATCCTAATCATGGCTTGTTTGCAAATGTCAATTACAGAACTAATTCGGGAGTTGGAAAAAATGGATCTCTAAGTGCAGTCTTATTTACAGAACTTAAATATTATATTCCATTAAGTAAAACAAACAAGCAACATGTTTTAGCATTTTGGAGTTATGGTCAGTTTTTGACTAAAGGAAATTTGCCTTATTTAAATTTACCCGCAATTGGTGGGGATCAGGATAGTAGATCAGGAAGAGGATACACACAAGGATTATTTCGAGGACAAAATTTATGTTATTTTGAAACAGAATATCGTTTTCCTATTAGCTGCAATCAATTGTTGAGCGGAACGGTTTTTACCAATTTCACATCCACTAGCAACAGGGATAGAAATATTCATGTTTTAGAATATATTCAACCTGCCATTGGTGTTGGTTTACGTCTTTTGATTGATAAGGTCACTAAAACTAATGTCGTAGCTTCGTATGGAGTGGGACGTCATTCAAAAAGTTTTTATGTCAATACTGGGGAAACTTTTTAGTTCACTTACAAATTCTTCTCGTTCCAATTAAAACTACCCATTTTGAAACAAAAACATTCATTTTGGTTGGTAGTAAAAAACAACAAAGGCCGCCCAATGAAGGACAGCCTATGTTCACAAACTAACACAAACTAATTATTCCTTTAATCCTTTATTCCTTTATTAGAACTGACTTTTACATTCGTAGAATTACTAGATTTTTTGATGGTCATTGGCCAATTAAAACCTTTAAAAGTGTTTTTACCAATAGTAACATCTTCACAGTAATCCAATGCTATTGCAGGTAGTTTAGAACCTACGGGATAGCTTTTACTCAATTCAACTGTATTTCCTTCGATTACCAAGCCTTTTACAGAGGTTGCAGAAACCAACAAACCATTATAACTTTTGATAGTATTATTGGTAAAACGAATATTCTGGTGGTATTTCTCATCACCCAAATGTTGGTCTTCGGTCAACATAGGAGCAGCAAACAACGGATACCCTTCACCATCGCCATAGCCAATGTTTTCAAATACATTGTTGTTAATAGTAATATCTCGTACACCACCCGACTCATACCAAGATTTATTATCTCCTTCGATTAATATTCCGTGCATTTGAGATGAAAAATAATTATTTTCTATCAACACCTTCCCTTTGGTGGTAATCAATGCTGCGCGAGCACGATTCTCTCTTACAGTATTGTTTCTCATAATTACATCAGGATTCCAAGTAATATTTTCTAACGAAAGAGGCCCAGAAGGCATTACATTAGGAACTTTTTCTAGCGTGATCAAAAAGCGTCTGTCGTTTAAAATTTTCACTTCTTTTACTGTCGTTTCGTAAAGTGGCAATACGGTTTCTCTAGAGGTAATCATGACCTTATCGCCCGCTTCTGCAAACGTTAATCCCCATTGTTGCACATGACTAATTTCACATAAAAAAGTATTTGCTCCACGGTATTCGTTCACATTAACGTAGGCGCCATGCACATTTATACCATCATCCAGCATGTGTTCTAGCAAACAGTTTTCCATTTTTATCAATCCTTTGCAACCTAAGAAATGCGTTGCATCGGCTCTTGTTGCCGCAACTCTGTCTTTTCTTGAAGTTACCACCAATTTATCTAAACTTATATTTTCGCATCTTTCAGCGATTAATGCCATTCCACCTGCCGCATAAATCGTCACATTTTCAATAAAACTATCTTTAGAATTGGCCATATGAATCGCCTGAGCAAAACGATTTCCTCCAGGACTGCTACCATAAACCGCAATAACGGTTCCTACTGGAGGCGTCACTTTTGTACAGTTGGTAAACTTAGCAGTAGTTTTGTCCATCTTGGAAATTTTGACACCAGCCCCGCTATTTTTCAGAGCATAATTTCGAGTATCCCAAATAGGTGCTTTGGTTTTTGGGTCGAAAGCAATATTCTGACCTACCACATCTTCCCAATCATAATGATTGAAAAATATTTGGTTATTTTTTACTTCAAATCCATATTTTTCAGGAGTTATTTGAGCAGTAAACGTATTAGTTTTAGGATCACTTTCTGTTACTTTTAATTCATGAATGAAAGGAGTTTCCCAATCAATAGTAAAGTTTTTTAAAGTGGTGTTTTTTGCTCCATCAACAATAATAGGACAAATTTTCCCATGAAACATAAACGTAGATCCATTACCATCTAAAGTGAAATTTTCGACATTAAATAACGGAAAAGCCATGGTTTTCAAGCTATTATCATGATTAGCCACAGCACGATATTGCGCAACGGCATTCTCAGGATAAAATTCATATTGACCTTTTGGGAAAAACAAGGTTACATTTTTCTTTCCTTCTAACGATTTTATTAATTGATTTACTTCTAAACTAACGTCTTTGCCTGGTTTAATTCCATAATCAGAAACATTAATAACTTGAGCATTTGTACTCCAAATGGCACATAAACAAAACATCACTTTCAATACTATCTTCTTCATACATTATAATCTAGGTTTGTGTTTGTAAAAATAGTTATAACAATACTGAATTATGTATCTCTAAGTTTATCTGTTGTCTCTAAACATCCCAAATAATGCATTAAAACCCATTTTTTATCATTATTTAATAGAATCCTTATGTTTTTATTCGAAATATAAATTTTGATTAGTTAGTTGATTGGATTAGTTTTGGAAAAAAAATAAAGAATGAAATCATTTGATGTAGCCATTATTGGCAGTGGTCCTGCAGGCGCTTCGGCTGCATTTGAATTGTCAAAATCTGGAATTTCGACTGTTATTATTGAAAAAGAAACTTTACCAAGGTATAAAACCTGTGGAGGAGGCTTTGTCTTTCGTGGTCGAAAAAACATGCCTTTTGATATTTCGTCTGTTGTAGAGAAAGAATTTCATTCGATCGATACTTATTTTTCTAAAAAACACCCACATCTTACTACCACCAGAGACCAACCTATTATTACAATGGTCATGCGTGATGCTTTTGATAATTTAATTGTCGAAAAAGCAAAAGAAAACGGAGTTACCTTACTACAAAATCATAAAGTTCTGGACATCACTTTTGGTGAAAATCAAATATTACATACCTCAGAAGGAGATATTCAAGCCAAATTTATAATTGCAGCAGACGGCGCCTTGAGTCCGATTGCAAAAATAGCTGGTTGGAAAGAAACTAGAACTATTATTCCTGCATTAGAATATGAAGTTGAAGTTCCCGCTGCCGATTTTGAACGTTTGTCACAAAATGTACGTTTTGATATTGATGCTATTCCGTACGGTTATGGCTGGTGTTTTCCTAAAAAAAATCACCTTTCTATAGGTGTTGGGATTTTTACCAAAACGACAAAAAAAATCAACCTTAAGGAACATTATGCTACTTATTTAAAAACCTTAGGAATCACTGAAATCCTTAGTGAAGCAGCACATGGTTTTGTCATTCCAGTAACTCCAAGGACGGATGTTTTTGTACAAAAAAATGTCTTTTTAACCGGTGATGCTGCAGGTTTAGCTGACCCATTAGTTGCTGAAGGAATATCGAATGCTATTTTGAGTGGTATTCATGCTGCCGAAGCAATCGTGGAAGCAAAATTAGATCCTGAAAAAGCGGCAGCCTTATATACTGCAAAATTAGAAGCTGTCATTTTACCCGAAATTAGAACTGGGGCTAAGTTATCTTACCATTTTTACCATCAAAAAACATTTAGAGATATTGTTCTGAAAAAATATGGTCAAAAAGTAGCCGAAGCCATGACTGATCTTTTTATGGGCGAAAGAACCTATCCAACTGACTATAAAGCAACCATAAGTCGTAAAATTAAAGAGGCAATCTTTTAACCATTCATCCTTAAACTTAAATTTAGTTTGTAACTTTGTGGTTCTTTTTAAACCTATTATGAAAAATATTCTGACTTGTTTATTTTGTTCTGTTGTCTTATTATTTTCTTGCAAAGACGATAATCAACAAAGAATAGCCGAAAATAAAAAGGAAGCAGCCAAGAAAGAAATTATCTTTTCTGACATTGAAAAAAGTTGGGTGTTTTATGACACTCCTATCAATGAAACAACAGAGGAAACTGTCAAAACTTGGAATGAATTGCGCCTTTTTTTAGCCGAATTGTCCAAAAAACCTAAAAAAACCATTGGTGCTTTTCAGCAAAAATCGAAGGCTATTTCAAAAGCAGCGATGAATTTGAACAACAATATTCCACTAAAATTTGACAAACCTCAGATTAAAAGCCGCATAGCCGTGGTAATTACCAAAGTTCGCATGATGGATTTGTTCATTCATTTGGACAGAATTCCTAGTGAAAAAGTCATTCTTTTAATTGGTGAAATTAACCGCGAATTGGCAACTCTTCAACGTGAAATGGATAAAACAGTCGAAAAAAGTAAAATTCCTACTGAAGAAGGCGAAGCCGATCTTAAACGAATGTTAGACAGTACCAGAGCCATTCCTACTACAAACGTAATTACAATTGAGTAAATCAGCACTATATAAATCTTATGATAATTTGCCCAAAACGGTGCAAATTGCCAAACTTTTACAAGAAAAAAAGGAACTAAAAATGCACCTAAAAGGGTTGCTAGGTTCTTCGATTTCTTTTACCATTCAGTCATTATTCAAAAAAACAGAGCTTCCTTTTTTATTAATTTTAGACAATAAAGAAGAAGCCGCTTATTACTTGAATGATTTGGAACAAATGGTGAGCGAACCCGATGTTTTGTTTTATCCCGCATCTTACCGCAGACCTTACCAAGTAGACGAAACCGACAATGCCAATGTTTTGTTACGTGCAGAAGTGCTTAACCGCATCAACTCGCGCAAGAAACCCGCCATTATCGTCAGTTATCCAGAGGCTTTGTTCGAAAAAGTGGTAACCCGTCAAGATTTAGACAAAAACACTTTGAAGGTGAATGTCGGCGACAAAATTTCGATTGATTTTATCAATGAAGTTTTATTCGAATATGAATTCAAAAGAGTTGATTTTATTACAGAACCCGGAGAATTTTCGGTTCGTGGTGGAATTGTAGATGTTTTTTCATTTTCGAATGATAATCCGTACCGCATCGAATTTTTTGGAAACGAAGTCGATAGCATGCGTACATTTGATGTTGCGACTCAACTTTCGATAGAAAAGAAAAATAAAATCACGATTATTCCCAATGTGGAAAATAAGGTTTTTCAAGAAAACCGAGAATCTTTCTTGGATTATATTTCCGAAAGAACGGTTTTGATTCTTCAAAATACCGATGGTTTTTTATCACAACTTGACAAACAGTTTGCCAAAGCCGAAGAAGCTTTCGAGAAATTAAATAAAGAAATTAAGCGTTCGACTCCAGAGCAATTGTTCTTGAATCAAAAGGAATTTATCAAACGAGCTTTGGATTTTTCGATTGTCGAATTGGCAGCAAAACCGATTTTTAAAGCGACGGAAAAATTCGAATTTCACATTCAGCCACAGCCTTCTTTCAACAAACAATTTGATTTGTTGTTGAATAATTTGAGCGAAAATCATTTTAATGGCTTGACCAATTATTTGTTTTGTTCGAATGACAATCAGGCAAAACGTTTTCATGATATTTTTGAGACATTGGATGAAACCAATTCTGAGAATATTCGAAAACAATACAATACCATAGTACTACCCTTGTACCAAGGATTTATTGATACCGAAAACCAAATTGCTTGTTATACCGACCATCAAATTTTTGAGCGTTACCACAAATTTAACCTCAAAAGTGGGTATTCGAAAAAGCAAAATATTACTTTAAAAGAGCTTACGGCCTTATCTGTTGGGGATTATGTGACGCACATTGACCACGGAATTGGAAAATTTGGAGGTTTACAAAAAATACAAGTCGAAGGCAAAACACAAGAAGCCATCAAGCTCGTTTATGCCGATAATGATATCGTGTATGTAAGCATTCACTCGCTACACAAAATTTCAAAATACGCTGGAAAAGACGGAACGCCACCTAAAATTTATAAATTAGGTTCGAATGCTTGGAAGGTTTTGAAACAAAAAACCAAAGCCAGAGTCAAGCATGTAGCCTTCAATTTGATTCAGTTATACGCCAAAAGACGTTTAGACAAAGGCTTTGCTTTTGCTCCAGACAGCTATTTGCAAAATGAGTTGGAAAGTTCGTTTATTTACGAGGATACTCCAGACCAATACAAATCGACCCAAGAAGTCAAAGCCGACATGGAAAGCGACCGCCCAATGGACCGATTGGTTTGTGGTGACGTAGGTTTTGGAAAAACCGAAGTTGCGATTCGTGCCGCCTTCAAAGCGGTGGACAATAGCAAACAAGTCGCTATTTTGGTTCCGACTACTATTTTGGCTTACCAACATTACCGCACTTTTACCGAACGATTGAAGGATATGCCAGTTAGCGTGGGCTATTTGAACCGTTTTAGAACAGCCAAACAAAAAGCAGAAACCCTAAAACAACTAGCTGAAGGAAAACTCGATATCGTAATCGGAACGCATCAGTTAGTTAATAAAAACGTTGTTTTCAAGGATTTAGGATTATTGATTGTGGATGAAGAGCAAAAATTTGGAGTGAATGTAAAAGACAAACTCAAAACCATTGCTGCCAATATCGATACCTTGACATTGACGGCAACTCCAATCCCGAGAACCCTACAATTCTCGTTGATGGCGGCGAGAGATTTATCGGTAATTACAACACCTCCACCCAATCGGTACCCTATTGAAACTAATGTCGTAGGTTTTAGCGAAGAAATAATTCGAGATGCGATTTCGTATGAAATTCAGCGCAACGGACAGGTTTTCTTCATCAATAACCGAATTGAAAACATTAAGGAAATTGCTGGTATGATTCAGCGCTTGGTTCCCAATGCCAAAGTTGGAATTGGTCACGGACAACTTGACGGAAAGAAACTCGAGGAATTAATGTTGGCTTTTATGAATGGCGAATTTGACGTTCTAGTGGCCACAACGATTATCGAAAGCGGACTGGATGTTCCGAATGCGAATACCATCTTTATCAACAACGCCAACAATTTTGGACTCTCAGACTTGCACCAAATGCGCGGTCGCGTGGGTCGAAGTAATAAAAAAGCTTTCTGCTACTTCATCTGTCCTCCTTATTCTGCAATGACCGATGATGCGCGTAAACGAATTCAAGCTTTGGAGCAATTTAACGAACTAGGAAGCGGATTTAATATTGCGATGAAGGATTTAGAAATTCGGGGCGCAGGAGACTTGTTAGGGGGTGAACAAAGTGGTTTCATTAACGAAATTGGATTTGATACTTACCAAAAAATCCTAAACGAAGCGATTGACGAATTGAAGGAAAACGAATTCAAAGACCTTTATCCCGAAGAAAACGATATTGAAACCAAAGAATACGTCAAAGACATCCAAATTGATACTGATTTTGAGTTGTTGTTTTCAGATGAATACATCAATAACGTTTCGGAACGTTTTAGCCTTTACAATGATTTGGCTGCGGTAAAAAACGAAGAAGAGTTGATGGTTTTTCAAAACAAACTGACAGACCGTTTTGGCCCTATGCCACCAAGAGCTAATGCATTGATGAACAGCATTCGCATCAAATGGATTGCCAGCAGAATTGGAATTGAGAAATTGGTTATGAAAAAAGGGAAGATGATTTGCTATTTTGTTTCCGACCAACAGTCCAATTTTTACCAAACCAACCGTTTTAGAGATATACTTCAGTTTGTGCAAAAAAACACTAGCATTTGTAAAATGAAAGAGAAACAAACTGCTGCCGGTTTACGCTTGCTATTGACTTTTGATAATGCCAAAACAACCCGAAACGCATTAGAATTGATGGAAATGTTGGGAGGGAAATAAGGATTTCAAAAAGTAAATCTCAAATTGCAAGATCAAAAGTCAAATTGCAAAAAGCAATTTTAAAAAATCAACTGTTTTGTGTGGTTTGTGGTTGAATTATTTCACAGAGATTCGCAAAGATTTTTTAAATAACTAAGTGAACTTTGAGCCTTATTTGTGTATATTTTGTTTAAATCAGCACATAATCACTTCTATTTCCTCAATAATTCTACCCGTTTCGATCAGCACAAAAATCAATTTTTGATATTCTAAAATATTGATTAATGATAATTCATTGTCTTTGCGGTCTTGAAGCCATTTTTGAGCGGGTTGCTCATTTCCAAAAGTAAAATTCCAAGCCAATGCTGGGACATTGTCAAAATATTGGGTTTCATTAATATATACCTTTCCGTAAATTAATCTGCGGCTATTCCCCTCCTCCGGAGGTGCCCGCCGCGGCGGGTGGGGTGGGTCTCGGTTCGTGTACCTTTCCCCATAATTCTCAATAATAAAATCTTCGACATCTGTCATTACCTTGGCCATCATTTGCAAAACTTCAATTGCTGGTATATGCAATACTTTTAATCCTAAGGATTTCAAATACGCATCTCTTTGAGCGTCATACTGTTCTTTACCGTCATGGCTGGAACCATCAATTTCGACTACTAATCCGAGTTTTTTGACATAGAAATCGACAATGTAATTCCCTATAATCTTCTGCCTATCAAAATCTATTTTATAGAAATGATTTTTATGGACTTGCATCCAAAACAATACTTCGGGTAAGTTTTCGGCATAACGAAGTTCTTTTACTCTAGATTTCAACCTTGGGTTATAGGGTAATCTTGTGATGGTGTTGTGCGGAATTTTGTGGTTTTTGATGATAAAATATGGGGGTTTTACTTCTTTCATAGGATGTAAGTTTTCTGAAATTTCCAGTTCGCCTTCCACCCCGCCCTCTGGGCACCCCTCCTGGGGAGGGGAATTTCTATACTTTGGATTTACAACTTTGTTGTTTCCAGCTACTGGGAATTGTGTGGTGATTTGTTCTGGTGGTATATATTCTTTTGAATGCAACTGTCGCAGCTTTGCTCCAAAACTTACTAGTTTCCAAAAATTATTATTGTTTTCGGGTAATGGGAATTGTGATAAATCTACTTTTATAAAATCGGTTTTACTATCCCTGAATTTTGATGATTGATAAATCGCATTGCAATAATCTAAAATTTCTACTTGCAATACAATTTCTTTGTATTCGGGCCGAACATCTTTATTTTGAGCAAAACAGACATTACCTTCTGGATTATTTCCAAAGGTTAAAATTAGCTTTAAACTTTTTGCCATATTCTGGATAACTTCTAAAGTATCACTGTCGAATTTGAAGTTTTGATATACGTTCATGTAGCCCTAGATTTAATGAATACTTAAAGATATTCAAAAATCAGATTCAAAAGTCAAAGGTCAAATGCAAAAATCAAAAGACAATTTCAAACGTTAAAATTCAAAAACAAACTTTACGTTATCCATTTTTTACGTTAGGAATAGTCCCGAAGTCTCGGGAGGCATCCTTTTGCTTTTTTTTTCAAAAGCAAAAGATATTGCGGACAGCCCGTTAAAACGCCCAAATTACTAATTTAAGAAAACAAAAAAGCTCCCGAAACAAATTGTCTCGAAAGCTCTTTTTATGCTTTATTTTGTTTTAATTTACATGTTTGACAACCATCCTTGCGGATTAGCGTAGGTTGTGTTTTGTAAAAGCAAGAATTTAATCACTGTTTTGCCGGTTTCACCACTGGTTCTTACACGACCTAAACTTTGTTTAATACTTACTTTATCTCCTTTGTTTACTGAAACTGAACTTAGGTTTTGATACACTGTAAAATAATCTCCATGTTGTATCATTACTGCTTTATTCACAGGGGACAATATCATTACACTCGCTACTTCACCACCAAATACAGCTCTGGCATTTGCTCCGTCTTCGGTTGTGATTTCGACACCACTGTTGTGAATCACTAGGGTATTGTAAATTGGATGTGCTTGATCTCCATATCCTAAGGAAACAAATCCTTTTTCAACTGGCCAAGGTAGCTTACCTCTATTGGCTCTGAAACTATCGGCTATTAATTTCGATTCAGGTGTTAACTCAATTCGAGACGAAGATACTGGTGTTCTAGCGACTGGTTCCTCTTCTACCACCACAGGGGCTACAACAACTTTTTTGGATGATTTTGGCACTTTTGATGCGGCTTCTGCGGCTGCGGCTGCTTTGGCTTCCGCTAATGCTCTAGCTTTTTCGGCTGCGGCTTTTCTATTAGCTTCCGCAATGGCTTCACGAATTAAACGGTCGATTTGACGGTCAATATTTTTGGATTCGCTTTGTTTTTTTCGAATATCCGATACGATTCTGTTTTTATCTTTCTTGATTTCGTTTACCAGTTTCTCTTGTTCTACTTTTTCTTTTACAAGTGATAAACGGTCTTTTACATTTTCGGTCAATAATTTTTGTTTAGCGACTTTTTGCTCATTTAACTTCTTGTTAATAGCAATAAGTTCCAATGATTTTCCTTTAATCTCTTCCCCTTGCTCTTTTCTGAAATTGGTGTATTGCTTCAGGTATTGCGCTCTTTTGAAGGCTTGTAAAAAATTTTCTGAAGACAAAATAAACATTGCACGGCTTTGCTCTGAACGACTTTTATAGGATTGTACAATTTTCTTAGCATAATCATCTTTCAAGACTAAAAGCTCTTTGTTTAGCTTATTAAGCTTCAATTGATTCAAATACATGTCATTAGCCAATAATTTGGTCTGTTTCTCAGTAGTACTAATCAGATTTTCTTTCAGCTTTATTTTATTCTTTTGAATTAAAAAAACTGTCATAGCTGATTTTTCCTTTGACTTAACGGATTTCAACATGTTCTCATTATCCCTTATTTCCCTCTGGATTTGAGCTTTACGTTGCTCTAATTTTTCTTGTTGAGAGGATTGGCTCCAAAGGATTGAAGTCATACAAATAAATACTAGGCTTAGAAAAAACTTTGGCATCTTAAAAATATATTTTTGTGCAAATTTAATTAATTATAACTCTTTTGTAACCATTTGGAACACTATATGGAAAAGAAAGTTCATCATTGAAGTTTACATCAGTATATTCCAAGTCTATTTCAGTTTTTCCTTTTTCTTGTAAAGCATCAATATGCACTTGCATTGGCAAAATGTTCTTCTCGAAATTACTGTAATTTCCGTATTCAATTTCTATTTTTCTGGCTTTATCTGTTTGTATTACTTCTTGCTTTGAAACTTTGAAATTAGTTGCATCTATATAAAACGCTTTCTGCGTGGTATTATTGGCTTTGTCTTCTAAACGATAGGAAAGTTCTTCAAGAGTTTGTTTGTATTTACCTTTTCTAAGGTTATCCAAAGCTTCTCCTAACAACATATTTTGCACTTTATTATAATCTAAATCGGTTCCCAACCATTGACTTAAACCACTGAAATCTCCTTCAAAATAAGTTCCTTTTATTTTTTCATAATAACTTACTTTGGTTGGTGTAATGGATGCTTTGGCCATGGTGATTCCTAAAAAACGAATACTGACTAATATTTGTTCGTCTTTTTTGATTCGAATTTCGGCTGTTACATTTTGAGTTTGATTTCTGTTATCAAATCGCACATTGGATTTGATATAAATCGTCGAAAAATCAGTTTTTACGCTGTAATGTTTGGCTATAATATCATTCACTTTAAGTTCATCAACGGGTGATGTACTGGTGCTTTGTATCAATGCTTTTTTTGATTTGCACGACACCATTACTAAAGCGCTTGCTAGAAAAAACATAAATAGAATTCTTCTTACTACTAATTTTTTATGCATTATTTGTTTTTTATTAATTGATTGGCTTTAGAAAAATGAAACTCTTTTTTGGTTACATCCCCTAATCCGTTGTAGGCTTCTCCTAGTTGAATATTAAAATTGATTTCTAAAGCCTTGTCTTCTATTACAAAATCCATACCCATTTCAAGCATTTCTTTGGCTTTTTTAAATTGTCCTAGTTGATTGTATGCTAAACCTGAAAAATAGTAAAACTGAGGCTGATTAGGGAAAAAATCTAATAAGTTTAATGCTTTTTCTAAAACGGCTTTAAATTGTTTGCCATCAGTGTAGGCTTGAAGTAGAAGTAAATTGTTTTCGATATCTACTTTATCCGTTTTACTATTCGAAAGCTCATAATATTTGATGGCTTCCATCCAATCTTTCTTAGCATGATAAAACTTCCCCACTTCTTTTGATACGTCCACCTCTGGATCATTGTCAAAATACCCAATGGCTTTCTCTAATGCATCAGCATATTGTGGATTAGTGTTCACAAAAATTAAAAATTCATTGAGAACTCGGTGTTTGATTTTTGAATCCACTTTGCTACTCTCCAAAACAGTACTCATAGCCTTTACCGCCTTACCTCCATCTTTGTTTTCCAAATGATATTTGAACAAACTCACCTGAGCCCACTCAGAACTAGGGATTTCTTTTTCCAATTGGCGGGCAGTTTCAAGTACTTTCTCAATTTCATTGTTTTTAGAATACAAGTAAATTAATGAAATATAATTGGCTTCCTCTTTGGGGTTTTTCTTGATTTGTTCAATAAGATTTATAATCTCTGCATTTTGGTATTTGCCTTGCGATAAAATTTGGATTTTATACGATTCGCGACGGTCTGACTTCCCTACGGTTTCATTCAGTTCATTAATCAACTCCAAAGCTTTGTCAAACTGAGCAGTATTCATATATAAAGACGATAGATCTTCCTTGAATTTGGGGTCAAAAGTAATGAGCTTATTAATCGTTGTAATAGCTCCTAGATAATCCTTGGTTTCATAATTGACATCATAAATCCCTACCCAAAACCATTTGTTCGTTGAGTCAATTTGAGTCGCTTTTTCGAAAGCATTAATGGCGTTCTTATATTTTTTTTGCGCCAAATAATTTTTACCTAATTCAAAATGAACAGTCGCATTTTCTGGTTCGATTTTCAAACATTTCTCTAAGGAAACAATAGCTTTGTCATAGTTTTCAATACCTTTTTGCTTTAACGCTTCAAAAAAATAATCTTGAAATTTATCTTTATCCGTTGGTTTATAATCCATTTCTGTTTGTGCCAATACAGCATTAGAATTGCATAGCAAAACAAAAAACAAGAATACTAAAACCGATTGTCGCTTCATTGCAGGAAGACATTTATAAAATGAAAAACTAAGTTCAGAAAGAAATAGGATAATACTATTAGTCGAATACCATTTTTCTCTCTGAACTTAGTATATATATTTTTAAAATTATTCTAAAACAGAATAATCTCCAATACTTATATTGGTAAAATTACCATCAAAAACAACATGATTTCCAATCATTGCATTGTCTAAATCAGCATTTTTAATATGAGCGTGGGTTTGAATCAAACTATTTTTGATTGTACTATCCGTCACATGACACCCTTTTCCAAGAGAAACATTTGGGCCAACTGTAGCATTGATTAAAATCACATCTTCAGCAATATTACAAGGAGGAATGATGGTACTATTTTCTAATTTCACATTTGAAGCTACTAATTCTACTCCGTCAGATTGTAGAAAACCAAGCATTCTAGAATTAGTTTCTACTGTAACATTTTTGTTACCGCAATCCATCCATTCGTCCACACTTCCTGTTTTGAACACTTTCCCATTAGCCATCATCGCTTTGATACCATCGTTTATTTGGTATTCTCCACCATTCTGAATATTATTGTCCAATACATTTTGCAATTCTTTTTTTAAATCCCCTACTTCTTTGAAATAGTAAATTCCTATAACAGCTAAATCACTCACAAACTCTGTTGGTTTTTCAACCAATTCCACAATTTCAGAGTTGTCATTCAACTTAACCACACCATAAGCTTCTGGTGCATCGACTTGCTTTACCCAAATCACAGCATCAGCCGCTGGATCTAATTCAAAATCAGCCCTAATTAAAGTATCGGCATAAGCAATTACTGCTGGACCAGACAAAGATTCTTTGGCACACATAATGGCATGACCAGTTCCTAATGGTAAATCTTGACGGTAAATAGAAGCTTTAGCACCTAGATCTGCAGCTAATTTCTCTAAACTACTAACAACATCCTCTCCAAAAAAAGCTGGATCTCCTAGAATAAAAGCAATTTCGTCAATTGGTTCTTTTAGGATTTTGACAATATCTTCAACTAATCTATGCACAATAGGTTTTCCAGCAACTGGAATTAATGGTTTGGGAACAGTTAATGAATGTGGGCGAAGACGAGAACCACGTCCAGCCATTGGTACTATTATTTTCATTGTTATTGAAAGATTAAATAATTAAAAGATTGTAAAATCATTTAATTATTAAATTATTAAATTTTCTACTTTACTCCGGTACTTCCAAATCCACCAGCACCTCTTGAAGTTTCAGTTAATTCTTCTACTTCAAACCATTCAGCACGTTCGTGTTTTGCAATAATCAATTGTGCAATGCGTTCGCCGTTTTGAATTACAAAAGCTTGGTTGGATAAATTTACTAAAATCACACCAATTTCACCACGATAATCGGCATCAACAGTTCCAGGGCTGTTGAGTACTGTAATTCCGTTTTTAAAAGCCAAACCGCTTCTTGGTCTTACTTGCGCTTCAAAACCTATCGGCAATTCAATAAAAAGACCTGTTTTAACGATTGTTCGTTCTAAAGGCTGTAATGTTATCGACTCATCCAAATTAGCCCTTAAATCCATTCCCGCTGAAGCAATGGTTTCGTAGCTTGGTAAAGCATGTTGCGATTTATTAATAATGCTTATTTTCATTTTAAACTATTTTGATATTATGAAAAGTTATAATCTGTCACGATTAAAATTATTATTCCTTTTTTCGATTTGCTATTTTTAACAATGTCTCTTTTTCATTATGATAAATAAAATACATAAAAGCTAATAACAGTGCTATCCCAACAAAATAATTTTCTCTAAATTTATAAAAAGAAATTACAGAGAAAAATATGGAAAGCCCCATATAACTTCCTATTTTCCTAAAATCATAAGGAATAGGATAATATTTATTACCGAGAAAATAGGAAATCGCCATCATACTTCCATAAGCCGCTAATGTAGCAATGGCAGAACCGTAATAACTCATTGTTGGAATCAATAAAAAATTCAAGGCTAATGTAATCACAGCACCTGCAATTGAAATATAAGCCCCGATATACGTTTTGTCAATCAATTTATACCAAACCGATAGATTGGTATAAATTCCCAAACAGAAATTTGCTAAAATTATTAAAGGAACGACTTTCATCGCTACCCAATAGGAAGAGTCTCTAATCATTAAGAATTTAAACAAATCCGCAAAAACTATTACACTTAACATGATTAAAGAACCAAAAATGACAAAATATTTAGTAACAGTAGCGTAGGTTTGAGGTGCATTTTTATCCGAAGCATGGCTAAAAAAGAAAGGTTCTATTCCTAACGTATAGGCTGTACGATACAAAACCATAAACAATCCTAGTTTATAACAGGCTGAATACACTCCTACTTCGGCTTCTGCAATTTTAGCAGGAAGTAATTTAGCCAATAGAATTTTATCAAATTGTTCGTTGATCGCAAAAGCAATTCCCGCTACCATTATAGGCAGTCCATATCGGAGCATTTTTTTCCAAAGTATAAGATCAAATTTCCATCTTAAGAAAACATAATCTGGTGATAAAATAACAAAAGTCAATAAACTAGCAATAATATTTGCCAAGAAAATATAACCAATTTCAAAATTATCAATGAATAAAGAACTCACAAAACCATCTGGACTTTCCTTCACTAAAATAGGGAAGTAGAGCAAAAACAACACGCTCAAAATTAGATTGACTAATACATTTCCAATCTTAATCATGGCATATACCATGGGTTTCTGTAATGCACGTAATTTTGAAAAAGGAATAATAACCAAAGCATCTAGTGCCAAAATCCAAATAGTATAAGTGATGTATTGGGAGTCAATTCCTGACCAATCAGCTAAAGTACTTCTAAATAAAAGAGCTATGAACAAAAAAGAAATGGTAGTCCAAAATATAGAAATCATAGAAGTCTCTATAACTGATTTCTTATTGTCTTCACTATTATAAAACCTAAAAAAAGCCGTTTCCATCCCATAGGCCAGAATAACATTGAAGAAAATCATCCAAGCAAAAATGATAGAGACCTTACCATATTCAGCTTTAGGAAGTAAATTGGTATAAAGTGGTACCAACAAAAAGCTAAACATCCTTGGCAATACTGTTGCCAATCCGTAAATAGCTGTTTGTTTAAAAAGTTTTTTATATAATCCCAAAATGGTTTTTTCTATTAATTTTGAAAACAAAAATAACCATTTCTTTGGTTTAATCATTCAAGTAAAAGAGAATCATTCCTTAACTTTTAAGAACAGTTCAAAAAAAACAAATTTAAAAACAAAAATCACCCATTGTATTTATCTAATTGAGAGATTGAAATTTGATCTGCTTTTTCCACAGCTATCTCCTTAATAAAGGAAGGATCAAATAAATTAGCGATACCCCAATAATTTTTCAGCCCTTTATTCTTAACAATACGGTATTCAATATCATTCAAAGAAATGCGATTATTCCCTACTTTGATTCTCTTAACATCAAAGGTCTTTTTTTTAATTTTAGCTTCATTTTTAAGTAATAAAAAATAGGCATTGTAAATATTAATCCAAAACCTTTTTTTCAAATCATCGTTATATAAATAGCTATTCAATTTACTAACCCGTACGTAAAAAAGTTCACGTCTTAACGCCTTGGTATCTTGACCAAGTTTAACATTATTTAAAATTTGTTCAGAAAGTTCGATAGGATAATTGATCATATAATTTTAATGTGTGTGGTATTTTTAGAAAAATTTAGGCAAATTTATTAAAAAAACAACAACAAGATACTAATATGACAGATTTATAGTTAATTTAATCCCTATTTAACAAAATACACTTGTTAAAACCTACAGAAACAAAAAAAGCCACGTAAAAACGTGGCTTTCATTCAATACATAAAATATTATTTCTTATCCTTTCAAAGCTTCAGCTCCACCAACAATCTCTAAGATTTCATTAGTAATAGCAGCTTGACGTGCTTTGTTGTAAGTTAATTTCAATTGATTTCTCATTTCTGTTGCATTATCAGTTGCTTTGTGCATTGCAGTCATACGAGCACCATGTTCAGAAGCAAATGAATCTCTAATCCCTTTATACAACTGAATCTTTAATGACTTTGGAATTAAAGTCAATACAATTTCTTCCTTAGAAGGCTCAAAAATATAATCTGAAGGAATTACGTTCAAATTAGATTTTACAGACGCTAATGGTAAGAATTGTTCAACTTGAATAATTTGAGTAGCAGCATTCTTAAACTGATTGTAAATCAATTCAATTTTATCGTACTCACCAGAAACAAATTTCTGAGTTAATGTCTCAGCAATAGCTGCGACATTATCAAAAGTCAAATCATCAAAAACACTACTTTGATTCTCAACAACTGAACTTGATTTACTCAAAACATCATTTCCTTTTTTACCAATAGTAAAAAAATCAACTTGTTTTCCGGCATAGAATACAGCACGGTTTTTAGCCTGTTTGATTACGTTAGTATTAAAAGCACCACACAAACCTCTATTTGAAGTAATCGCAACTACTAATACTTTTTTTATTTCACGTTGTGTAGTAAACTCTTCACCAGCTCCTCCATCAAGAGTAGCAGAAAGGTTTTGTAACAATTCAGTTAATTTTTCGGCATAAGGGCGCATAGCCGTGATTGCATCCTGTGCTTTCTTTAGCTTAGCTGCAGATACCATTTTCATTGCCGATGTAATTTGCATCGTAGATGAAACTGAAGTAATTCTATTACGTATTTCCTTTAAATTTGCCATTCTATTATAGTTGTTTGTTGTTAGTTATTGGTTGACAGATTGGATATAGTACCAATGACAATCAACCAACAACCATCAACTAATATTAGTTATATTTTGCTGAAACTTCTTTTGCTACAGTTTCAATTACATCCGTAATATCATCTGTTAATTTCCCTGCTTTCAAAGCATCCAAAGTTGCTCTGTGTTTGTTATTCAAGAAAGACAAAAAGTCTTTTTCAAATTCTTTAACTTTATTTACAGGAACATTTCTCAGTAAGTTTTTAGAACCAGCGTAGATAATTGCTACTTGGTCTTCAACAGTATAAGGATCATTCAAACCTTGTTTCAAGATTTCAACATTTCTTCTTCCTTTTTCAATTACATTCAAAGTAACTGCATCAAGATCAGAACCAAATTTAGCAAACGCTTCCAATTCACGGAATTGTGCTTGGTCTAATTTTAAAGTACCAGATACTTTTTTCATTGATTTAATCTGAGCATTACCTCCAACACGAGATACCGAGATACCTACGTTAATTGCTGGACGAACCCCTGAGTTAAACAAATCACCATCAAGGAAAATTTGTCCGTCAGTAATCGAAATTACATTAGTTGGGATATATGCAGAAACGTCACCAGCTTGAGTTTCAATAATAGGCAGCGCCGTTAATGAACCACCACCTTTAACGATACCTTTCAATGAATCTGGCAAATCATTCATGTTTTTAGCAATTCCATCATCAGCAATTACTTTACAAGCACGCTCTAATAAACGAGAGTGCAAGAAGAAAACATCTCCAGGATATGCCTCACGTCCTGGTGGTCTTCTCAACAAAAGAGAAACCTCACGGTAAGCAACAGCTTGTTTAGATAAATCATCATAAACAATTAAAGCTGGACGACCTGAATCTCTAAAATATTCTCCAATAGCTGCACCTGCGAAAGGAGCATAAACTTGCATTGGAGCAGGATCAGAAGCATTAGCTGCAACGATAACTGTATAAGCCATAGCACCTTTTTCTTCTAACATTTTAGCAATTCCTGCTACTGTAGAAGCTTTTTGTCCGATAGCTACGTAAATACAAAATACAGGTTTACCTGCATCGTAAAATTCTTTTTGATTTAAGATAGTGTCAATACAAACAGTTGATTTACCTGTTTGACGGTCACCAATAACCAACTCACGTTGACCTCTACCAACTGGGATCATGGCATCAATTGCTTTTACTCCTGTTTGTAATGGCTCAGTAACTGGTTGACGGAAGATAACTCCAGGAGCTTTTCTTTCCAAAGGCATTTCGTATAAGTCTCCACCTATTGGTCCTTTACCATCAATTGGAAAACCTAAAGTGTTTACTACACGTCCTACCATTTGTTCTCCTACTTTAAGAGAAGCGATACGTTGGGTTCTTTTGGCAACTGAACCTTCTTTGATACCTGTAGATGGTCCTAAAAGCACCACACCAACATTATCTTCTTCAAGATTCAATACAATAGCCTCAAGACCATTTTCAAATTCAACTAACTCACCATATTGAACATTAGAAAGCCCGTAAATACGAGCAATACCATCTCCAACTTGAAGTACGGTTCCTACTTCCTCTAGCGTTGCGCCAGATTCAAAACCTTCTACTTGCTTTCTTAATATTGCTGAAATTTCAGCAGGTTTGATTTCCGCCATCTTAATTTATAATTTAGACACTTAAATGTGCAATAAAATTAGTTACTTAACTCTCTTTTTAATACTTGTAATCTGTTAGCTACCGATGCATTATACTGTTGGTCGCCTATTCTTAAAATAAAACCTCCAATAATAGAAGGATCTACATTACTTTCAATTGTAATCTTCTTATCTGTAAGTGTTACAATTTTGGCCAATATTTTAGCCTGAAGTGCAGCATCCATAGGAAAAGCGGTAGTTACCTTAGCCACTTGAATCCCCATACTTACATCAAATAATTTACTATATTCTTGAGCAATTACTTGAAGAATTTCAAATCTTTTATTTTCAAATAATAAATGGAATAATCCTTTAGTTACACCATTAATACCTGTAAAAACTTCTAACAATACTGATTCTTTAACTTCAACATTAATAGTAGGGTTTTGAATAAATGTACTCAATTCCAAATTACCACTAACCGTTGTAGCTATCGTTTGCATATCCTTATTCACAACATCGGCAATACCTATTGAGTTTGCTAAGTCTAAAATTGCTTTTGCATAACGAATTGCTGCTCTTGTACTTGCCATAATGATTAGTTTATCTTTACATCACCTAACAACTTCTCAACCAATTTAGTTTGAGCTTCTTTGT
The DNA here is from genome assembly GCF_040703125.1 of Flavobacterium ovatum. Taxonomy (NCBI): domain Bacteria; kingdom Pseudomonadati; phylum Bacteroidota; class Flavobacteriia; order Flavobacteriales; family Flavobacteriaceae; genus Flavobacterium; species Flavobacterium ovatum. The sequence goes on along the minus strand of NZ_CP160035.1, from coordinate 888,818 downwards.
TAGATAATTCATCTTTCAATAATTTCTCAGCGATAGTCAATGATAAAGTTGAAACTTGTAATTTCAATTCTGCCATAGCCGCATTTTTTTCGCTTTCAATAGCTAATTTAGCTTGCTCAATCATTTTTTGACCTTGCACTTGTGCTTCTGATTTTGCATCAGCAACCATTTTCTCTTTCATTTCACGAGCATCTTTCAACATAGCGTCACGCTCTGCTCTAGCTTCATTCAAGATTCTTTGATTGTCAGCTTGAAGATCTTGCATCTCTCTTCTTGCATTTTCTGCAGATTCCAATGCGTTTTTGATTCCTTCTTCTCTTTCATTAACTGCATCAAGAATAGGTTTCCAAGCGAATTTTTTTAATAATAATATTAATCCAACAAATATTAATATTTGCCAAAAAAACAAACCAAACTCAAACTGATTTATTAACTTTTCCATTATATATAATTCTAAATTTTATATTCTAATTTTAATCTAGTTGCATTGCTGCAATGTAATGTTTTAATTTTAAAAACAATAGTTACAACCAACCGTTGCAACTATTGTTTTTTCTGTTTTAATTACGATGCGAATAACGCAGCGAAACCAATACCCTCAATAAGTGCAGCTGCGATAAGCATAGCTGTTTGGATCTTTCCTGAAGCTTCTGGCTGACGAGCAATAGCATCCATTGCTGAACTACCAATTTTACCAATACCTAAACCTGCTCCGATAACGATTAACCCAGCTCCAATAATTTGTGGAATTTCCATGATATATATATTAAAAATTAAACATTCTTTGTTTGAAAGCTAAATGTTATTCGTTAAAAGTTAAACGTCAAATGACCTCTAACCTATAACTTCTAACCTATAACTTTTTAATGTGCTTCTTCATGATGATGCTCTTCTACAGCAGAACCAAAGTAAAGCGCAGATAACATTGTGAAGATATAAGCTTGTAAAAAAGCCACTAATATTTCAAGAATAGAAAGCAAGAATGACAATCCAAATGACAAGCTACTTCCAATCCAGCTTTTGAAGATAAACATTAAACCGATGATACTCATCAGTACAATATGACCTGCAAAAATGTTTGCATACAAACGAATCATTAACGAGAAAGGTTTAATAAATATCCCTAACAATTCAATTGGTGCTAAAATAATACGCATTGGTTTTGGCACACCTGGCATCCAAAAAATGTGTCCCCAATAGTTTTTATTAGCGGTAAAGTTTGTAATTAAGAACGTTATAAACGCTAATGAGAATGTAATAGTTAAGTTACCTGTAGCATTGATCCCTAGCGGAGTCAATCCAAAGATATTTAAGAACAATACAAAGAAGAATATCGTTAACAAATAACTCATATAGTTTTTGTATTTTTTCTCACCAATATTTGGAATTGCGATTTCATCTCGTACATACAAAACGATTGGTTCAAAAATACGACCTGGACCTGAAGCAATTCCTTTGTTTTTAGTATATGACTTGGCTAAACTGCTAAACAACCATAACATTAATAAAGCTGCTCCAAAAATTGAAACTACTGTTTTAGTAATTGAAAAATCAATTGGACGAACATTTGAAGGAAAACCTGTTTCTTCATTTTCAGTTATTGCACCGGTAGCATCCGTTCTGTAAATCTTACCATCATGATGATTGATAACATAATATTTACCGTTTGATTCTGCTACGTCTTTACCGTGGTGAAATTTTGCAGAAGAAAATACGTGCAAACCTTCATCTAATAAGATTACTGGTAATGGAAAACCCCAACTTTCTCCTGTTTCATCATCTTGTGTAAATGAGAAATCGTGAGAATCTAAAACGTGATGACTTACAAAAGCTTTAATTTTAGACTTTACATCTGTAGGGGCTGTATGAGCTCCTTCATGATGTCCCTCAACTGCTACTGCGTGAGATTGTGCTACATTTACGTCTACAGAATCAACTTCTTGATTTGCAAAACTAACTAAAGGAAGACATGCTAGAAATGTTGCTACTACTAATCTAAGTGGTCTGTTTAAAATCACCATAACTGTTAAATATGTTATTTTTACGTTTCTAAAATTTGGTGCAAAGGTACATTTTTTATTAATATTCAAAAGAATATAAAAAATATTTTTTACGGTTTCGCCAATTCGTGGCTATTTTATTGCTTTTCGTTTAAAATTCTTATGGTTATAATCGTTTCTATTGCTAAAAAAAGAATGAACATCATAAAAAAGCTAATTTTCTCTATCGAGTTACCATTTGCATTGGCTACTAATATAGGCTTTAAAATCGAATAACAAATCACCATTTTGAGTGAAGTTGCTAAAAGAAATGACATCCCAATATTATCAAAACTATTCTCTTTTACTTTTAACAAGACCATAAAAACAATAATTGATAATCCATAAAAAAGGAGATATAGTGTTTCTAGTGAGTAGGTAAATTGCTTAGTATTAACTTTCAAAAAATCAAAAATAAATTGATGAATGATAAACGCAATTAAGCTGAGAATAGATAAAAATAGTATGGACTTGTATTTACTTATATTCATAACTTCATATTGGGACCTAAAAAAATTGAGCGTACAGCTTCCTTATTTATAGTCTAAATTATTCTGATTTACCTATTTCGTTTACTTGTCTTATCACATTGTACAAAGCCAAAACAACACCTACCATCACTAAAATTTTACTGTAATAAACCCTAGTACTGGGGTGATTTTCATCTAACCAACCTCCTAAATATGAAAACAAAAAAATAATCACTCCCATTTGAATGGGAATATTAATAAGTGCCAACCACTTTGTCGAATTATTTTTTTGGGGTTTCTTTTCCATCAGTAAGCAAGAGTTTTTTATTGTCTTTCATTATACAAGAAGCACTAAATTCGGCCCCAGGTTCTACAGATAATTTACCTACTGTAACTTCTCCGTGAATACTGGCTTTAGATTTCACATTTAAAATTTCGGCTACCTGAATCTTCCCATTGAAACGTCCTTCAATATCCGCGTTTTTACAGATAACATCACCGGTAACACTCCCTGACGGTCCAATAACAAGTTTACCCGTCGATTGAAAATTCCCGATTAGTTCTCCGTCCAATCTAAAATCAGCCTGAGAAATTATATCTCCATTGATGACTGTTCCTTCAACAATTCTATTTGTTTTACCTAAAAGATCGGTATAGGATTTTGTTTTTTTATCAAACATATTTATTGTTTTTTTGAAGCTAAATAATCTTCCAAATTCTTTTTAATTTGAACTATTTTATAGTTTTCATTAGACAATACAATGGCAGGTTCTTCAATTTTATATTCTTTATTATCTTTTAAAAGGGTACTCACATTCTTAGCATATTCTTCAGATTGTGCTCCTTGAATGACTAAAAAGCGTTCTTTTTCTTTATAATTTTCAAAATGATATACTAATTTTTGAATGTTTTCACTAGCTATAAATTTCTTCACTTTGCTTTCAATTGATTTTAACTTAACGTCCTCCGTTTTAGAAAATTTATACAAAATTTTCCAGTTATTAGATTCGGCTGTATTAAAATTCATATTCTCCATAGCAGGAATTTGAGTACTAACAATTACCATCGATTGCTTACCTTCTTCAGTATTTGGATAATTATCCGCCACATACTGTATCGCTTTTTTATAAGCCGATAACCCTCTTAATTTCCCAATAGCATTAGCCCTCAAAAACTCTAATTTGGATACAATTTCGTCACCTGCAAATTGATTGATTAAGACATCTGTTTTTTCAAGTACCTCGTCAAACTTCTCGTCATCGTACAAAGCATATACTTCGTCATAAACATTTTCAGGTGAATTCTTATCAGCGCTATCTAATTTTGAATTACTAATAATTTGTGCATATCTAGAATCTGGAAACTGAGTCAAAATCGCATTTTTAACCTCTGCTGCTTTTCCGCTATTCGTAATTTGATAGATTTTGTACAAATTATACAAAGTAGGCAAAACCAACTTTTCTTCTGGATTCTGACGTAATAATTGTTCCAGTTTTGTTGTTGCAAGCTGATATTCTTTGAATTTTTCTTTATAAATAACTCCTAATTGATAATAGGCAACATTGCGTTCTTTATAAATACTATCTTTTACTTTTGGATCAGAAGGCAGTTGATTCAAATAAAAATCCGTAGTGTATTCCGCAATTACTTCTATTTCTTTTTTGTTTTTCTCTTCAACGTCCTCTTCGATTTCATTCACGGTAGCATCAGTCGCAGAAAATTGTCCATTAGTAGCGGCTCCCATACGCCAGTTTCCATTTGAAGAACGGTTACCCCAATTGTTTTTAAAACTTATTTTCCCAAAAGAAACTAAGGTTGGATTATAAAAATAAAAAATAGCCGTGTTTTGATTAATTCCACCAAGTGAAGGTGGTAAAGCTGCTGCTCTTGGTTTTGGCAACCCTGTATTTTGGGCAGAAACTGCATTACCGTCTGTAATTGATTTGCTATTATTTTCGATGTTTTTTTGAATCTGTAATTCCTTTTCAGCTAAGATTCTTTTTTTCTCATCTTCTTTTTTTAACTCGGTAATATAATTTTCAAAATAAGTGATTCTCTCAGGTTTCGACATCGAAAAAACTTTGATAATACTATCATTTCTTGTTGCAATTCCTTCATAAAGAATTACATCATCTAAATCTTTTCGAACTTTGGTAATATGAATGAACTCTCTGTTTTTATCATTCAATTTAATTAAAGTACTATCGTAATATTTGGCAGCAATTGGATATTTTGCTTTTCGAAAATACATGTTGGCAATATTTCTATAATTAGATGCAACCAAATATTGATCAGCTTTGGCTTTTTTTATCGACGTATTGTAATAATGTAAAGCTTCTTTTTGTTTGTCTTGCTTATCATAAAAAAGGCCCATTTGATGATTTAACACATCTAAAAACGGACGATTTTCTCTGTCTTTTAATAGTTTATCAAATCTTTTTAAGAAAACAACACTATCTCCTTTTTGAAAATCAAATAATTGTGCTTTTTTAGCTTGGGCATGAATTACATATTTTCTCTCTGCTTTGCGATTCATTGTAATTACAGACTCGTAACTTTCAATTGCCTTTTCAGGACTACTTAGTTCCTCGTACAATTGTCCTAAAATAAAATGATAGCGCGCTCTTTGTTGATTATTGGTCGTGAATTTTTCAGCCAAAACTAATTTAGCCACAGCGCTATCTTTTTCTTCTAAATTCAAATAAGCTTCAGACAAAAGTGCATTGGCATCTGATAAAATTTGTTTTTTTAGTTTTCTATTACCCAAAAGGCGTTTGATATTATTAACAACCAAGGCGTCATTACCCAAGCGCATATTGGTTTTTTCGCGCCATATTTTAGCTTCGTAAATAGTACTGCTCCCTGGGTATTTATACAAAATATAGTTGAATGCATCCAATGCAGGGATAAAACGTTGATCGTAATATCTAGATTTCCCTAATAACAAATAGGCTTCATCCGTTTGAAAGTTTCGTTCTGTGCCATCAATATTCATAGAATGTTTCTGAATAGCTTTGGTAGCCTTCTTCTCCGCCAATTCAAAATCAGCATTTATTGGTTTTTTCACACCCTCTAATTCTTCATTGAACAGCATTTTTTCAATTGGCAAACGCTTCCAGAAATTGTCCTTATCATTCCCTTCAATACCAGCGACACCTTTCTCAAGGCCAATTCCTCCATTGTACAAAATATTATATTTGGTACTTAAAGCATGTGTGTTTCTTGACAAAAGATTATCTCTTTTTGTTGAACAAGCGCCCAAAATAATGAAGAGTCCTAATGAAATTGAAGAATTAACTATATTGGTTTTCAATTGAATGTTTTTTTATCATTTAACTTCGTAAGTACTCATTTAATATAATGACTGGTAAAAATACGTTTCTTTTTGAAATATAGAAATTTAAAGCCCTAAAAACGTTTTCAAAAATCTATTTATCAGTCTTTTCAAAATCTATCTCCCTAAAAATAGTCAATATTTGATATTATTTCATTGGTTTTTTTCAAAAAACAATCCGCTTATTAGGTACTATTTATCAAGGTTTCCTATTTTTGTAAAAAAATTAATCTATGCCTTCATTTTTAAAATTAATTATAAAAGAAGTAAAACGTGAAACGGCAAGTGCAGTTTCTATTCTTTTTAATGTTCCTGAAGAATTAAAATCAGGCTACACATTCCTTGCAGGACAATATGTAAATTTAAGATTAACCCTTGACGGAAATGAAATTCGTAGAGCTTATTCTATTTGTTCTTCGCCAGAAAGCGGTGAATTGCGTATTGCCGTAAAAGCGGTTAAAGATGGTGCTTTTTCTCAATTTGCGAATACCAAACTTAAAGCTGGTGATGTTATTGAAGTAGGAAAACCCGAAGGAAAATTCACTTTTGAACCTGTAGCGGACAAACAAAATCGCTATATAGCTTTTGTATCTGGAAGTGGAATCACACCTGTTATTTCCATTATCAAATCAGTACTAAAAAGCGAACCCAAAAGTTCTTTTGTTTTGGTTTACGGAAACAAGTCACCTGAAGAAACTATTTTTCAACAAGAATTACATGATTTGCATTTACAATATGTGAGCCGTTTTTTTGTGGATTATGTCTACAGCCAAGTCAATGTTGAGAATGCTCAGTTTGGTCGAATTGACAAATCAGTTATCAACTTTGCGCTAAACAATAAACACAAAGAGATATCATTTGACAAATTCTATCTATGTGGTCCTGAGGAAATGATCAATACCGTATCTGGAGTATTAAAAGAAAAAAATGTAAAAGATTCAGCTATTCATTTTGAACTTTTCACAGCTTCTTCTCAAGAAATCGAGATTACAGAATCTTTAGAAGGCCATTCAAAAATCACTATAATGGTGGATGATGAAGAAACTAGCTTTGAAATGTCACAAAAGCAAACCATTCTTGAAGCTGCTTTGAAAAAAGGAATCGACGCCCCTTATTCTTGCCAAGGCGGAATTTGCAGCAGTTGTCTTGCTAGAGTAACTGTAGGAACAGCCGAGATGAAGAAAAATTCTATCTTGACAGACAAAGAAATTGCTGATGGATTGATTTTGACTTGTCAAGCACATCCAACATCTGAGACAATCTATATTGATTATGATGACGTTTAATTATTAGTAATCAGTCACAGTTGTTCAGTTTTCAGTTACTTTGATTATTTGAAACAGAAGGTGTCGACTTCAGTACTGAAACACTTTTTTTCGATCGAAATTAAATCATGATAAACAAACTCGAAATATTTAAAAATGCTCATGAACTTCTGGACGAACCAGAAGTTCAAGCACTTTTAGACTATTGCGAAAAGCTAGAAGATGACCTTATCAATTTTAAATTCGAAAAAGAAAACAACAAGGAACTAATCATGCTCGATATGATTAAAGAAGTTTTGAAAGGTTGCAGTGCACTCGAAAAAGAACAAATGGAACACGACCGTTTTGGTTATGAATCCCCCAATTACCAAGACACAATAACAAACCTCAAGAGTTATATTCACGAAATTTGTAGAATAAATAAAATTTGGCTTTAATTGCCACAAAGACACAAAACTTTACTTCAAACTTTAGAAAAAAAGTTGCCACGAATTTAAAGAAAGTACCCTTAGGTCTTTGACAAAGAGTTGCTAACTTTTAAACGCAAAGTTCACAAAGCATTACGCAAGGTTCGCAAAGCTTTGCGTTTATTGCGTTCTCATAAACAATATAAAATCAATCTTTTCGTCCTTTTCGGTTAAACTATTTTGTTAGATAGAATTACACAAATTAGCACGAATAAAAAACTTAGAGATTCAAATTACACGAATTTTTTTTGGACTGCTAAATTAATTAGCACATCACTAACTTAATGATGAACCATCGCTTTTTATAAACCTATTATCTATTTTGGTTCTACTGATATTTGTGTGAAAGAATAAATTTTAAATTAGAAGAGTTATTGTAAGCAGTCCCTAATTTTTGTCAAGTCGAGCAAAGTCGAGACCCATTATCGCATCTCGACTTCGCTACCTATGACGTTTTAGTTTAAATGAATGATTTACAGATACTTAAAAAACACACCCCTAGCCCCTCTCAAGAGGGGAATTAGAAATGCTAACATTCATATAACGTCATTTTATATTGCTTTTTTAGAATAAAAATTACTCCTCGAACTGACAAATCATTAAAGTAATTATATTAGTTTATGAATTTCACAATATTTCCAGAAGAACCTCTATTTTAAATCGCTTCAAATAATTTTCCTGGTAAAGGTCGAATAACTCCTTTGAGTTCCATATTAAGCAATAAACCCGAGATTCGATAAATCGGAAAATCACATTGCAGCGCGATAATATCCATCAATTCCTTGCCTGTTTTGAGCAAATAATCATACACTTTTTGTTCGTCTGCCTCTAATTCTACAAAAAGTTGTTTTTGAACAGATTTTGTTGCTGCTTGAATATCCCAATTCAGTATATATATTAAATCGGCAGCCGAAGTAAGCACATGGGCTTTTTGGGTTTTAATCAAATTATTACATCCTTGACTGTATTTGTCAGTCACGCGACCTGGAACAGCAAAAACATCTCGATTGTAATCATTGGCCATATTTGCCGTAATCAACGATCCGCCTCTATCCGCAGATTCTATTACTATTGTTGCCTCAGTCATTCCGGCTACAATGCGGTTGCGACGCACAAAATTTTCTTTATCAGGATTGGTTGTACTCCAAAACTCCGTCATAAAACCACCATTTTCTTCCATTTTTGCCACATATTTTTTATGCGGTTTTGGGTAAATTTGGTTCAGTCCATGCGCAACCACTCCTATCGTTTGCAAATCATTTTCCATCGCCAATTGATGTGCTACAATATCCACTCCATAAGCAAAACCACTCACGATAACCGGATTCAAGGGCGCCAAATCTTCGATTAACTTTCTACAAAATTCAGCTCCATAGGACGTAATTTGACGCGTACCCACAATGCTAATCATCTTTCGGGTTTTCCAATCTATATTTCCGGAACTAAACAATAAAACCGGCCCATCAAAACAATGTTTCAGTCGTTCCGGATAATTATCCTCTTGAAAATAATGGGTTTTAATATTATTCGATTGAATAAATTGAAGTTCTTTAGTTGCTTTATCAAAAACGGATTTGTCCTTGATGTTTTTGAGCAACAGACTCCCTACTCCATCAATGGAAGCGAGTTGTTGTGACTTGGTTTTAAAAACTTCTTCGGCGGTTCCGCATTGCATAAGTAGTTTTTTGGCCATAATATCGCCAACTCCCTCTATTCTTTGTAGGGCTAAAAGATAAAATAATTCTTGTTCTGTCATGCTAATGGATTGTGGTTGAAAAGTATAAAAATTTTATGGCATTTGTTAATAAAAATTGTGAATAAAATTTTGATAACTATTTTCATTGTATAACTTTGTAGATATGAATATCGAACAATACATCGCCCAGCTTTTATACCGTTACCAATGCGTTACCGTACCAGGTTTCGGTGCTTTTTTGACTGAAATTCAATCTGCTCAGTGGGTTGAAGCGAGTCATTCGTTTTTCCCTCCAAAAAAATTGGTTTCTTTTAACACCAACATTAAAACTAATGATGGCCTATTAGCAAATCACATTGCTAGTGCTGAAAAAACCTCTTATAGCTATGCCGTAAGTGCGATACAACATGCGGTTTTGAATTGGAAAAATAATTTGGAACAAAACGGAAAACTTTCGTTGAAAGATATTGGAGAACTTCAATTAAATAGCGAAAATAACCTTGTTTTCAAACCTGTAGAACAAAACAACTATTTGACTAGTTCTTTTGGATTGAGCTCCTTTATTTCTCCTGCTATTAAAAGAGCAATTGAAAACCAAATCGAAACTGTTGAAGAAAAAGAAGTCATCGTATTCGAACCAGAAACTACCAATGGTCGTTCTTATTTGAAATATGCTGCTATATTTGTTCTTGGACTCGGATTAACTGGAACTCTCGGTTATCCGTTGTACCAGAAAGAAATGGCAAACCAAAAAACGCTAGTACAAAAATCGGTTCAGAAACAAGTAGAAACTAAGATTCAAGAAGCTACTTTTTTTATCAAAAACCCATTGCCAGCTGTTACGCTTTCAATCAAAGAAAACAAAGAAACTAAAATGCCCTACCACGTGATGGCAGGTGCTTTTAGAGATGAAAATAATGCCAACAAAATTTTAAAAAGATTACTAAAATCTGGTTTTGATGCCAAAAGAATTCCACTTAACAAAAGCAATTTGTATCCTGTAATTTACGGCAGCTACAAAACGTTTGCAGAAGCAGAACAAGTCAAAAAAGAAATCAACAACAGAGACAATCCAGATGCTTGGATTTTGATTGAAACTTTAGCTTTATAAAAAACCGTTCATCGGATTTACAAAAAACCTCCAAAACTGCTTTTCGCAACTTGGAGGTTTTTTTGTAGAATTACTTCTTGAATTCTGCCCTGGTTAATTGATTATTAAACTTAATATTAGTCCAGTTGACCAATATCCAAGGATCTTTTGTCTCGAGAGCATCCCAATTGGAAGCTTTATACTTTCGCTTTGTTGGAATCAAAATCCCTTCAACATTTTCATATTCCAACTTCATTAACATGGGATCTATTTTACCAAAATCAACAACGGTAAATAAAAATTGATCTACCAAATTGGTTTGTTGATTGATGTACAGCTGGTATGTATCTTTTGGCTTGTTATCATTGGATTCAAAATCAATTTTAACCACATCATAACCAATTCCATTGCTTATTTTTTCGCCTACGTATTGATATTTTATTCCTGGATCAAGTAATTTTTGCATCATAGCAAACCAATAAAAATTGGTCGCACGACTAAAAACGGCCCTTTTAACAATCGCTGGATCTTGCAACTCTGCACCATTGTGTTTGATCCAATATTCAGCACCATCATATCCTTGCTCAATCGTTCCATCAAGTTCGGGCAAGGTACGCTCATGTTGTTTTAAAAGTCCGTATGACAATTCGCCATCAAAGAGGTATTTTTCTGTAGAAAAATCTGTTTTACCATCTGGCGTTTGATAAGTATAAGTATACACCACATCTTGTTTTTGCAGCAATTTATTATAGTCACCTACCTTTTGCACCATTTTATACACGAGCTCATGGCCTTTGTTTTGAAAATTAGGTGCCACGACCGCAGTAACATCTTCTTTTTCCTTACTTGCCTCTTTTTGTGCATTACGGCATCCGCTTAAAGCGACCAAACAAACCAACCCCAGACATAACGTACTTTTCATAATAAATAAAATTGAATAACAATAGAGTCAAAACTCCCTCAGATCTATATTCCGAATTCTACAACAATTTGATTTCGAACCAATAAAAAATAGATTTTTTGCTAACCTAATCAATCATTTAAACGGAAAAAAGACCTTTAACAGAATATTGTATATCAAAAATTCCAATTATATCTAAGATCCAAAACCTTTTAATCTATAAAATCAAACTATTCATGGGTACAAAAAGACCATATGTCTATTTGCCTTTTATCCTTTATACAAATGAAATACTTTTAACCTAACAATAACAAAAAGCATTAAATCTTAAAACAAAAAATCATGAAAAATAACTATAAAATAATCGCAATTTTAGGAGTGTTTCTTTTAACTGGAATTACTGAAATAACAGCACAAACTAAAACTACCAAAAAGGTGGTAACGAAACAAGTGACCAAAAAAGAGTCTATCAAACGAGTGCCAACCTCAAAAGTGGTGTACAAAACTCCAAAAAGCAAAACAGTAACCGTACGTACCTTGCCCAACAAAACAATCGTCAAAAACAACGGTCAAAATTACTATTACTCCAACAATAAATACTATACCTATTCACAAGGTCACTATGTAAACATAATGCCCAAAGTAGGATTTAGAATCCAAACATTAGCACCAAATTACAAAAAAGTAAACTATCAAAACCACATTTATTTTCAATCTCAAGGAATGTTTTATGTGCAAATTGGTAACGAATATGAAGTAGTCGACCCAGAAATTGGAACTATCGTTTACGAATTACCAAGTGATTATGAAAAAGTGACCATCAACGGTCAAACCTATTATGAATATGGAAATATTCTTTACGAAAAAATACAAGATAATGGAACTAGAGCCTATGAAGTAGTGGGTTTTATAGATGCCAACTAAACTTGTAATCCTGAAGGTTAAATTAATTCACAATAAAAAATCCTCTTATTGAAAGCCAATAAGGGGATTTTTATTTTAATCCGAATAACTAACTCTACTAAATAACCCATTAACTGATTAGAGTATCATTTTAATCGCATTTAAAATCTAAAAAAGCCAAAAACGGACTGAATACGGTAAAAATAATTTTAACAGCTAAAACGATTACTTTTGAGCGTTCTATTCTTTGGAGCTCCCTACGCTTGGTAGCCACTCTCTTTACTTTTCCATTTTATAAATCTTTTTCATGATTTGGTTGGCTACATGTGGACGGTAGTGTGATTCTTCGTAAAAATTAGAAATCGGTTCGGTCATCTTATTCTTGCCCGAAAAATTATAAATATATTTACTACCGAATAAGTTATTTAATAATTCTAATTGATTTTTCTCTAAAGGTACTTGATCATAAACTGGAGAAATGACAATTTTAAATTGGGTTTTGTGTTTGTCAAAAATGCGTTTTATACTTTTTAATTGACTGATTTCCTTATCAGTAATATCACATCTTGAAATTGTAGAAACCGGACGATCATAAAAAATTTTTTTCTCTTTTAGATTCTGATAATATCCTAATGAATCTTCTCGGATTTCTTGATCATAACCATCCCAAATATCACAATTTACATAATTGGCTACATCTTTGTATTTGTTTGTATGAATGTATGATTTGAGGTATTCCCTAGCTACTTCAAAAATACTATAATCCAAATATGCTACTAAAAACTTAGGATTAAGTGACACTTTTATAAAAACGTAATAATATTCAATTGTAGATAATTTGGAGATGCAAGGCATAGATATAAATAAATGACCTTTGCGAACACCAGTACCTATTAAGCCTTTTCTATCAATGACAATTAATACATTTTTAATCTTACTCCCCGTTTCATCTAAGTATTCTAGTTTTTTGGATATACCCCATACTCCTTCTCCAGAAGCATCAAAATGAAAAGGTTTTGAACCTTTATCTAGAAAAGGCAACCAATTAACACATTTAAAAGCTTGAGAACGTGAACTTCCTAAAATATAGGAGTCAAATTTTTCTGTATCTTTAAAATGATTAAAAGTAGTAGTAGTAATCATCTCTCTATTGATCCCCACAACTTGTTCTTTGTTATAGTCTTGAAATCCAAAAATTTTGAAAAAATCCATATAAATTACGATCGGAATCACAAATAATATGGGAAGGAAAAAAACAACTATTTTTTTTAGTAAATTTTTCATGCTAAAATTGAAAATAAATAAACTGTTGTTCTTTTCCGCCAAACCAAAATATCAAAATTATGATTCCATAATACATACAAAGTCTTACTGGGCGGCGCCAATTGAGTCCCAAATTCTCAAGAGCATGGGGTAGTTCGCGACTTTTCCACTCCAAAAATAGCATTATCAAAATATAAAAAATAGTACTGAACAAATCTACTTTACTTGTGAATATTGGCATAGTGAAAAACGAAGCCGAAAAAATTTCGCCTATATAATTTATAGCATGTCCCACACTATCTGCCCTAAAAAATATCCATGCAAAAACGGTAAGGCCAAACGTCACGCTCATCGACAAAAACTCTTTTGCCGAAGGATAATTTCTCCCTTGTGCTACTATATCTAGATGGTTACGATTATTTTTGGTCAGCAGTAATGGTAAAAAATAAATAGCATGAAGCATTCCCCAAATTATAAAGGTCCAATTGGCGCCGTGCCAAAAACCACTCACTATAAAAATAATAAAATGTTCCGTATTTGCTGCCATTTACTACCGCGACTACCGCCTAAAGGAATGTAAAGATAATCTCGAAACCATGTAGAAAGCGAAATATGCCAACGTCTCCAAAACTCGGCAATATCTCTAGAAAAATAGGGATACGAAAAGTTTCTAATCAAATCAATACCAAAAAGTCGGGCAGTTCCAATAGCGATATCAGAATATCCAGAGAAGTCCCCGTAAATCTGAAAACTAAAAAACAACGCTCCAAAAAGCAAACTACTCCCCGTAAATTCTGAGGTATTGTCAAATAACAAATTAACATGTTCTGCACATTGGTCGGCAATTACAACTTTTTTGAACAATCCCCACAAAATTTGTCTTAACCCGTCTACGGTCCTACCGTAATCAAACGTTCTCTTTTTCTTAATTTGCGGCAGTAAATGCGTCGCTCGCTCAATAGGACCAGCCACCAGCAACGGAAAAAACTAACAAAAACGCCATAGTCAATAAAATTCTTTTCGGCCTTTATTCTATCCTTGTAGATATCAATAATATAGGATAAACCATGAAAAGTATAAAATGATATTCCAACAGGTAAAATTACTTTCAAAGTCCAAGGATCGACCTGCAACCCAAAATTGGAAATTGCAGTTGCAAAGGATTCTGCAAAAAAATTGTAATATTTAAAAACAGCCAGAAAACCAAGATTGACAGTAATGCTTAACCAAAACCACCCTTTTTTTATTCTTTGATTATTGGAATTTGCAATTTGAATACCCGTATAATAATCCAAAAAAGTCGAGAAAACCAGTAAAAACAAAAACCTCCAATCCCAACAAGCATAAAAGAAATAACTCGCAACCAGCAACAACAAATTTTGCAGCTGCAATGATTTGTTATTCACAAACCAATACAGGATGAAAACAACAGGCAAAAATAAAGCAAAGCCAAACGAATTAAAAAGCATACAAAGATTCTGTAAGGATTATAAGCAACGCAGCAATCAATAAATAAACAAATAGCGAAAAAAGTTACTAAAGTAACACTACAAAATCTGCAAATATATTGAATTAAATCCCCTAATTGAATGTACAACAACCCTACAATCAATATATTTTGACATATTACCCCAACATCCACCTAATAATTTTCAATTTGAAATCAGAATACGGCGCATATTTGATATTTGGTTCCAACCAAGTCGGCTTGTCCAAAATACTTTTGTAATGCGAAAACGTATCAAAACCAAACTTGCCATGATAACTACCCATTCCGCTGAAACCTACCCCGCCAAACGGCATATTGCTGTTGGACAAATGCATGATACTATCGTTTACGGCACCACCGCCAAACGAAACTTCGTTTAAAATCTTGTCAATTAGAGTTCGGTCTTTCCCATAAATGTAGCAGGATAATGGCTTCGGACGCTGTTTTACAGCCGCAATGGCGTGGTCAACATCTGTAAACGAAAGTACCGGCAAAATGGGCCCAAATATTTCGTCTTCCATCACTGGATCATCAAAACTCACGTTTTGCAGAATGGTTGGGTGAATCAATCGTTTAGCCGCATCCGTTTCACCACCAAAATACAATTTATCACAATCAATTAATTTGACTAAACGATCAAAGTTTTTGTCATTCACAATCTGCACATAATTTTCTGTCAGACCGTTTTTCAAATCATAGAATTCGGTTATCGTGGCAGCAAGCATTTTTAAAAATTCAGCTTCGATTTTCTTTTCGACCAAAATATAATCGGGCGCTACACAGGTTTGACCCGCATTAAAAAACTTGGCCCAAACGATCCTTTTTGCGGTCATTTTTAGATCAGCATCAGCCAGAACAAAAGTCGGACTCTTCCCTCCTAGCTCAAGTGTAACTGGAGTAAGCAATTTTGCCGCCGCTTGGTAAATAATGCGTCCTACTGGAATACTACCCGTAAAAAATATTTTATCAAATCGGTGGTTTAGCAATTCAGTAGTCGTTTCGACACCACCTTCGACTACGTGTAGAAAATGAGCAGGAAAATTTTCGTTAATAATTTTTGCCATCACCGCAGCCGTGCGCGATGGGAGTTCACTAGGCTTGATCATAACGGTGTTTCCTGCCGCAATGGCCGTAATTGCTGGAAGTAACGATAATTGGTACGGATAATTCCAGGCACCAATCACCAAGGTTACACCAAGCGGCTCAGGAATTATATAGGATTTTGCCGGAAAATTTGCCATGCCTGTAGCTACTCGCTTGCGCTTACTCCAACTTTTAATGTTTTTGATAAAGATGTTAATTTCATGGTACAACAACGAAAACTCTGCCGAATAGGTATCAAATTTTGATTTCCCAAAGTCCTCGTAGATGGCGGTGTACATTTGGTCTTCGTGCGCTTTGAGGACAGATTTTATTTTTTGCAATTGCTCAATTCGAAAGCTGACTTCTTTGGTTTGGTTCGAATTGAAAAACTCAAGTTGTTGGGTATATATATTTTTGATTTCCATAGTACTGTAATTCAAATTTTATAATGAAATGCGTTGCAAATACTGCAGTTGATGGTTTAGTTTTTTTGCAGAAAAATAACTACTCGCCTAGCCCAATTAGCTTTCGAAATAGCGTTTTAGTCCTACTCTAACAAAGTAAAACCTTTTGCAGGATCAATACGCAACCGTTAACACAATTTTAAAGCCGTTTGCATAGCAAAACAGATCAAAATAACTACAAGTCACGGAAATGATTTTGATTCTTAAAAACGCTTATTTTTTGGGCATTACCTCCGGTCCGGGCTATCCGCACTCGCTTTGTTGTTCCGTCCCGAAGCGTCGGGACTGCACAACAAGAGCTCAAACAATCGCTCCTATCCCTAATGCGGGTTTTGGGGAATTATTGGGCGTTTTCGGTTAAAAGTTGGATTGAACTGTAAAGATTTCGATTCTTTTTTGCTAAAAAGATTATTGCAGTAAACAATCTTGTTGAAAACGTTTCGATTTGTTGTTTAAAGAAAGAAGGTGCACCAGAAGGAGTTTCTAAATCCATGAGGAAAATATTTTAACCAAATTTACAAATTAAACTAAAGAGCAGCCTTCTATTTAGTTTGTTTTATGCTTACTTCTAAAAAAAGTTTCCAATTAAAAATTCTCTATTATTATGCAAATCAGTTAATAGCAGTCCGACTTAACTAAGCTTTAAACTGTCCTTTTACTAAGGCATTGCCTGTAATAATTCCCTATTTCTCACTGTTGCGGGTGCGAAGTCAGGAGACATTCGCACAGCAATCTGATCATATTTTGTTGTTGCTAGAAGACTTTGGAGAGCGGGGAGCGGGCTACAAAATAGTACTGACTAAAATATTAATTACCTTTTATTAAACTATCCGCGTTGCAAACGCTACGATCGGTTTCTTAATGAAAGTAGGTACTCGTTGCAAACGAGCACCAGTTGGTCACTTATATTCTATAATTGTTTTATGTTCTACAGTTTTTGAATTGCCACTTCTATATGTATCTACATATAGAGTTTTTGATAAGTAGGTAAATGAATAAGACTCAGGATTATTTAATGAATCAAGCGTAACCCATCCCATAGGTATATAACTTGTTGCATAATTTCCAAATTCATCTAAAAATCCTATCGCTAATGAAATCCTTATAGTATCTTTTAAATTTATTATATTCTTTGAATAGATATTATTAAAATTTATTGGCTGACTAATTTCTCTATAAATTTGCTTATCTCTATCTAAAACAATTGGATCAAATTCTTCAACAAAAGATTGTTTAAATTTATCTTTGTAAAAAAAAATGCTTTTGCTATCAATTTTTGTACTGTCTTGATAAAATACAACTGTATTTCTTAAAATTGTTGCGTTAAGCGTACTTTTATTATGATAAACCATCTTAAAATTAAGATTTGAATTATCATCAAAATCAGCAGAAATAAAATTAACTTTTATATCATAACTTTCGTAAAAAAATTGATAATAAAATGAGACTCCAGAAATTGCAATAGCAATTAAAGAAAGAAAAAAAGATATTCCATTATCTGAGTTTTTTTCTTTAGGAAATTCTTTTTTTTCAAGTTTTTTCAGATATCTAATTATTCCAGAATTTTTCATTTAATTATTTCATTGCTTTTGATAAAATATTTTAAAATTAAAGTAATCGTTGGATTTTATATTTTAATTAATGGTGGATTCAAGTAACAAATGCAACATTATGCACATTGTTTAAGTTTTTGTTCAAAAATTTCATTTGGACTTTTAAATCCAAACCTTTTCCTGGGTCTATTGTTTAATTTATTTGTTACTCTTAAAACCTCTTCTTCTGTTATTAAATCAAAGTTATATTTTTTGGGGAAATATTGCCTTACTAGTCCATTTAAATTTTCATTAGCACCTCTTTCCCAACTACAATATGGGTTGGCAAAAAAGTATTTAATTTCTAGTATTTCTGACACTTTTTTGTGGTTGGCAAACTCTTTTCCGTTATCAGAAGTGATAGTGTGCAAAATAGGTTTCCATTCCATTAATAATTCAATTAATTTCCCCTGAACTTCTCGTGCTTCCTTACTATATATTTTAGCCATTTTTAGCACGCCTGTTGCTCTATCATTTATTGTTAATAAAGCTCCTTTGTGATTTCCACCAATAACCAAATCTATTTCAAGATCACCTATTCTTTGCTTTTCTTCTACAACTAAAGGTCTGTTTTCGATACCTTCTCTGTCTTTAATAATACCTCTCGACCCCTTTAAAGCTCCCCTTTTAGCATATCTCTTACCTTTTGAGCGAAGGTGCTTATAATGTTGACCTCCTTTCTTTTTATCATCCCAAATGAATTGATAAATTCTTTCAGCAGAAACACATTTAAAGTCTTTTATTTTGCAATGACCAACTATTTGTTCGGGACTAAAATCTTCCTTTAATAGTGATGTTACAAGTGTTTTAATCTCTTCAGTAAAGTGTATTTTCTTTGCTTTTTTTCGCTGTCGAAAATGGAATTTACTTTGAGCTAAATCTGCTTTATATACATTATTTCTTTGGTCTGAATTTCTAGAAAGTTCTCTTGAAATTACAGATTTGTCTCTACCTACAAACTCTCCAATTTTACTCATGGAAAATCCTTGCGAACGTAGTGTAGCAATTTCGTATCTTTGTTCAATCGTTAAATGTGACATCTTTTTTTGTGCTTAGTAACCCAAAAATAAGTGAAATTTTTTTCGTAGCCTACTGATAAGTCTTGAAGATCTAGATCTGCAAGACTTATCAGTAGGCTTTATTTAATCAATTTCTAAGTGTTGCATTTATTACTTGAATCTAAGAATGTTTATTTCGTGACTTTTGGAAAAACATCATATTACTAGTATAAACTCGCTATAAAATAGTGACTATCGACGAAAATTTCGTGCCTTTGCAAATGTTTATTTCACATTAATAATAATTCAAATATAATAATATATTCTTACAAATTACTCGATAGCGTTACATTTTCCTTTGGACTTTCAAATAGATAAAAAACTAAATAAAACGTTTTTCTTTTCTGACTATAAACAAAATCTCCCCTCCTAGCCCCGATTGCAGTGAAAATCCTTTTATGGAGACGAAAGGAACCATAAAAGATTGAAACGAAAAGTGGGAACGATATCTACAAATAATGCCAAATCTTTCGCTTCTAATAACCCTAATTCAAACTCGCCTTAAACATTTTCAACTCTTCCCAACTGAATTTATTACCTAATTTTTCTTTGAGTGGCGAAAGGGATTCTTCTTGGTAAAACTGGAATGCCTCGGTCAATTCTTTGATTTTATCTTCGGGTAGTAAGTCGGTAATGGCGACTTTTTTGGCTTGAATTAATTTCACCAAATGTCCTTCAATAGTTTGGGTGGTTACCTTTCTCAAAATAGCGATTTCGGCAATCGAATTTTTGGCTTGCCAGAGTTCAAAAGTTTCGTCTACAGTGGATTTTTTCGGACCTTTTTTGTCGGTTTTTTGTTTGGCGGCGTAACGATCTACATCGGCTTCGTCTTCAATCAAAGTCACATGGGTTTCCTTGAATTGGTTTTGGATGGCGTTGGTTTTTCGAGACAAATAATTCTTGATGTCGCTAGAGGTTAGTTTCTCTTTGGAGATGCTCTCGCCGGCAACTACGGTTTCGATTAGCAACTTCGCTTTCATCAATCGCAATACCGATTTGGACTGAAAATCTTCCAGCACTTTGAGTTCTTCGTAACGGGTTTTGGCTTTTTGCAAGCGTTTTACTTCTTCGATTTTCCAAAGGATTTCGAAAACCAATTCGTCCAAAGCGGGTAGGAAATAATTGAAAGCAGCTTCGATCCGTTGTGAAACGTGCAGTAAATCGACCGTTTCTTGTCTGAAAATGTTGTTGAGCTGTACAATGAATTTCTGAGCCGAAACATACAGCCCGTCCATCATCATAAAATATTTGTTTGCCCAAACCGCGTGTGCCGATTTGGCTGGCGATTCGGGATCTTCATTGTAGCTGTATTTGTGGGTGCGCCACTCTTGCGCCAATTCTTGCCAATCAAAACTGTTTATGAGGTAGTTATGAATGAAATTCTTGGTTTCAAAATGTAGTGAATTCTTCAAAACCTCGTCTGTGGCTTTGTTTTGGGCGTATTCCATGACTTCTTCATCATTCGAAATGCCGTTCATACGCAACGGAGAAAGCAAAATTAGCCCTTCTAACGAACGTAAACGCGATAATGCTACATAGGCTTGTCCCGGCATAAAAACTTGCGAAACATCGACCGCAGCCTTATCAAATGTCAATCCTTGGCTTTTGTGCACCGTAATCGCCCAGGCCAATTTGAGCGGATATTGCACAAAAGTCCCCAAAATCTCTTCTTGAATTTCTTTCGTCAATGGGTCAACTGTGTATCGAATGTTCTGCCATTCGTATTTATCAACTTCAATGGTTTTGTTTTCTTCGGGAAAATGCACTCGAACTTCTTTGGTCGAAAGGGTTTTTATAATTCCCATTTTTCCGTTGAAGTAATGTTTCTCGGCAGACGAATCATTTTTGACAAACATAACCTGTGCTCCTATTTTCAGTGCC
Organism: Flavobacterium ovatum; assembly: GCF_040703125.1. Taxonomy (NCBI): domain Bacteria; kingdom Pseudomonadati; phylum Bacteroidota; class Flavobacteriia; order Flavobacteriales; family Flavobacteriaceae; genus Flavobacterium; species Flavobacterium ovatum. The sequence continues at coordinate 867,823 of NZ_CP160035.1, read as the reverse complement.
AATTCTTTTTCGAGCGGATACATTTTCTCTGGAAAATCATCGGTGATTTCGGGTTTATAATTCACCAAACTTCCTTCCAAATCTGCCAAAGCTTGAGCGTTCATGGTATCGGCTTTTGCATTGTGCGTGGTCAAAGTGATATAACCTTTGTTGGCTTTTAGGTCAAAATTGGGTTGTACGTATTGGTTCAACGCCTGAACATCGGCAGCGGTAATGGTATTATTTCGTAAATTGTTAAGCACCGCAATAAATTGATCGTCGCTTTGACGGAAAATTTTGGACAATTCAATATACAAAGGAGGACTTTGTTGCACGGCATGCGAATGGAAAAAGAATTTTCCACGATAGTAATTACGCAAAGTGCTCCACTCCTCGTCCCGAATCACCGGCGGCAATTGCAACAAATCACCAATATACAATACTTGAACACCACCAAAAGGCATGGATTTTTTACGAACGGTTTGCATCATAAAATCAATGGCATCCAATAAATCGGGACGCAACATACTGACTTCGTCAATGACAAGCAGTTCCATGTTTTGAATCACTGCTTTCTTGGTTCCACTCATTCTAAAATGGCGTTTCAAACTGTCTTTTGACTCAAATTTGGTGCGCTCATTGAATTGCGAAGCCACATTAAAAGCTGGAATAAACCCACCAAAAGGCAATTGAAACATGGAGTGAATGGTTACTCCGCCAGCGTTGAGGGCTGCAATTCCCGTAGGTGCAACGACCACCGTATTCTTGTGGGTGGTTTCAATGATTTGGCGTAAAAGTGTTGTTTTTCCTGTACCCGCTTTTCCTGTAAGGAAAATAGAACGCTGGGTTTGGTTGATAAATTGCAAGGTGTATTTTGCGGCTTCGGTGATGGTTTGCATGGCGTGTAAAGTGAAAAATGTAAGTGGTAAATTTACGTTTTTTTGGATATAAAAACATTGACGGAAACAAAGAAAATGGAATCTCGATTGCGACCGATTTGAGAATAAGGAATTATCATATCAATTTTAAAACAAAAACGACCTGTCAGTTCGAGGAGTAATTTTTATTCTAAAAAAAGCAATATAAAATGACGTTATTTGAATGTTAGTACTTCTAATTCCCCTCTTGAGAGGGGCTAGGGGTGTGTTTTTTAAGTACCTGTAAGTCAGGTATTTGAACTAAAGCGTCATAGGTAGCGAAGTCGAGAACCGTTCTATACTATAACTTCCATTTTAAAAAAGAATCTCGACTGCGCTCGATTTGACAATAGGGAATTATCATGCTTATTTTAAATCAAAGCGACCTGTCAGTTCAAGCGAAGTCGAGAACCGTTCTAAACTATAACTTCCGTTTTAAAAAAGAATCTCGGCTACGCACCATTTGACATAAAAAAACCTCCATTCTGAATTAGAATGAAGGCCTCGTTATAGTTTTCGAAAAGAATTACTTTTTAGCTTCTTCTTTTTTCTCTTCTACTTTTTCTACTTTTTCTTCTTTTTTGTCTTTAGAAGCGTATTTGGCATTCAATTCTTTGATGATCGTTTTTGTGATATCAAATTTATCTTCAGCATACAAAACAGAAGCTACATCTCCAGTACCGTAGATATAAGCGTAACCGTTCTTTTTACCGTAGTCTTTGATGAATTTTTTTACTCCCATAACAAGTGTGTCCATTTCTGCACCACTTTCTTGTTGCAATTGTTGTGATAATGCTTGTTGCGCATAACCCAATTGTTGTTCTCTTTTTTGCAATTCAGCTCCTTTTTTTTGAGCCCACTCTTGACCGTTGGCTTGCGCTTGAGATTGAAAATTAGAAGCGTCTTGTTTGAAACGATTAATTTCTGCTTCTAGTTGTCTTCCTTTTTCTTCAGACTGTGCTTTGTATTTTGCTTCAAGGTCTTTTGCCTCTGTGTACTCTTTCATTAATTCCGAAGTATCAACATAAGCTGTTTTCACTTCTTTTACTTCGGCCGCTTTTTGACATGATAAAATGGAAACTGCCATTGCAGCAATTAATAATACTTTTTTCATTTTGGTTTATTTGTGATTATTGTGATTGGAACAAAAATATAAAAAATTTACTAGCAACCTAAAAATGTTTGGAAATTGTCCCTTTTTCCCACTATTAGATTTGCTTATCATTGTTTAAAATGAGATAATTTAAAGCTATAAAAAATGGCTTTTATAAATTAATTCTAAGCGATTTTCAAAAAAACGGATACATAATCCATATTTCAGACCAAAAACGGCCTTAAAAACACACTTAAAATGATTTTTACCTATTTTTAAGCACATAAATATGTGATGAATACTCCAAATTGCGTTTTGCTTTCAAATTTGACTGTAAGCCGATAAAAAATGCTTTTACAAAATTCATCTTCCCTGTTTTGTATTTTTCAGAAAGCAAACTCACATAAAAAGAATCAAATTTCATGGGAAGTACTTTTTCCAACTGCATGGCTTCTTTTTCGAAAAGAGACTGAATTGCTTTTTTGGAGAAATGCCAAAAGTGAATTGGCACATCATAGGCCGCCCAAAATTCTTTGTAATGTTTTGCATCGAAAGATTTAAAATTGGGAACCGCAATAATTAACGAACCCGTAGGTTTTAACAATCGCTTCAATTCTTTGATTTGAAAATCCAAATCGGGTACGTGTTCCAAAACGTGCCACATCGTAATTACATCAAAAGAATGATTGTCTAAATCTGAAGTTGCATTTGCAAAATCAATTCCTTTACTAATTGCAATTCCTTTGGCACGATCGCTTGGTTCGATTCCGATTGTTTTCCAACCGTTGTCTTTGGCAACATTCAAGAAATCTCCTGTTCCCGCTCCAATGTCCAAAATCGACCCTTTGGCCGATTGCAGTTCATTTATCAAGTTCAGTTTGTTTTTGAGAGCAATCCCTTTTACAAAGTGATAGGCTTTTTCAAACAATGATCTTTTATTATCGGTATGCGAAATATAATCTTCACTTTCATAATACTTACCCAACACATCCAAACTTGGTTGCGGCTCGGTAATCAGCATATCCAGAAATTCGTCATGATACAACTCAAAAATTTCTTTGGAAACCGAATGGTCTTTTACAGTAAGAAAATGTTTTTTATTTGAAATATCCATTTTTTATATTAGTATTCAGTCGCAGTTTTCAGTAATCAGTTTATATTGATTGAAAATCGAATTTTTGATTAATTTATTTTTTAAATTCTAATTTAGTAGTGATAGCAGGACTTTCGACCGTAGTTTCACGTGGAACAATAGATTTTAGAAAATGATTAACGTCCCGAATTTTCGGGATTGATTTCAGATTTAAAATCAATCCCGAAAATTCGGGACGTTAATCAAAAATCTACAATCGTTAATCTTATCTTCCCATATACACCAACAATACCGAAATATCACTTGGAGAAACTCCACTGATACGCGATGCTTGCGAAATGGTTACGGGACGAATCTTGCTCAATTTCTGCTTTGCCTCTATCGACATGGATTTGATTTTATGAAAATCAAAATCCTCTGGAATTTTTACATCTTCTAATCTTGTCAACTTATCAGCGTTGTTTCTTTCCTTTTCGATGTATCCAGAATACTTGACTTGGATTTCGGCTTGTTCTAGAATTTCATCGTCGACATCATTGCCAGCAATATATTCTTTTACTTTTTCGAATTTCTTCATATCCTCCAAATCAATTTGTGGACGTGAAAATATTTTGAACATCTTATCTCCTTGCGAAATTGCAGCCGTTCCTTTTTCTTCCAAAATTGGATTTGTTTCAGCAATCGAAACGCTAGTGTCTTTAAAAAAGTTAACCATCTTTTCAGATTGATTGAACTTATGTTCCATTCTGCGCAAACGTTCATCAGAAGCTAAACCAATTGCATTTGACATTGGAGTCAATCTAAAATCGGCATTGTCTTGACGCAACAACGTTCTGTATTCTGCACGAGAAGTAAACATTCTGTATGGCTCTTCGGTTCCTTTTGTAATTAAGTCATCTATTAAAACACCAATATAAGCTTCATCACGTTTCAAGATTAGCGGAGCTTTTTCATGCACTTTCAAATGCGCATTAATTCCTGCCATCAATCCTTGAGAAGCTGCTTCTTCATATCCCGTTGTTCCATTAATCTGTCCAGCGAAATACAAACCTTCTACCAATTTGGTTTCTAGCGTATGCTTTAATTGCGTTGGCGGAAAATAATCATATTCGATTGCATATCCTGGACGAAAGAATTTCACTTTCTCAAAACCAACTACAGAACGCAAAGCTTTAAATTGAATATCTTCTGGCAATGAAGTTGAAAAACCATTTACATAAACTTCACAGGTTTTCCATCCCTCTGGCTCAACAAATAATTGGTGGCGTTCTTTATCAGCAAAACGATTTATTTTATCTTCTATCGAAGGGCAATATCTTGGTCCAAGACTTTTTATTCTTCCATTGAACATTGGCGAACGGTCAAAACCTTCTCTCAAAATATCATGCACATCCAAAGATGTGTACGTCATGTGACAAGAGCGTTGATGAATCAACGGACTAGTTACATCTGAATAGGAGAATTTATGTGGCTTGTCATCTCCCTTTTCTTCGTTCATTTTCGAATAATCCAAAGAGCGACCATCTACTCTTGGAGGCGTTCCTGTTTTCATTCTTCCAGATTCAAAACCTGCTTTCACCAAGTCTTCCGTAATTCCATAAGCAGCACTCTCCCCTGCTCTTCCTCCTCCAAATTGTTTTTCTCCAATATGAATCAAACCATTCAAAAAAGTACCATTGGTTAAGACCACCGATTTTGATCGAATCTCCACTCCAAGCGAAGTTTTGATTCCTTTGATTTGATTGTTTTCGATAATCAAACCTTTGACCATTTCTTGGTAGAAATCCAAATTTGGAGTTCCCTCCAACATCATTCTCCACTCCTCTGCAAAACGCATTCGGTCCGATTGAACTCTTGGAGACCACATCGCAGGCCCTTTAGATTTGTTCAGCATCTTAAACTGAATTGCAGTGTTGTCTGAAACAATTCCAGAGTACCCTCCAAGCGCATCGATCTCACGAACGATCTGCCCTTTGGCAATTCCACCCATCGCAGGGTTGCAAGACATCTGTGCGATGTTCTGCAAACTCATAGTCACGAGCAAGGTTTTCGAGCCCAAATTCGCCGCCGCAGCCGCCGCCTCTGAACCAGCATGACCTGCACCAACTACAATTACATCATATTCTTCTTGAAACATTTTTTATAAAATTTACCCAGCTTCGCTGGGATTTGTATTCAATCTCTTTTGCAAATTCGAGCCATTGTTCCACGTGGAACCAAACCCGAAACCACAATACTTTTGACAACTTGTTCCACGTGGAACAAACAATCTAAACCAGCAAAAAGAAGACTATAGTTCCACGTGGAACATCTTCATTTTCTCCTCTTCCTTCGAACGCATTATAGCCTCGTCTTCATCCGACTTGTCTTTGTAACCGCAGTAATGAAGTATACCGTGAACTAATACACGTTTCAATTCGTCTTCAAAACTTACTTCATAATCCTTAGCGTTATCTATAACCCTTTCGATAGAAACATAAATATCACCGTGTAATTCGTTACCCATAGAGTAATCAAAACTAATAATATCTGTCAATGTATCGTGGTTCAAATATTCTAAATTGATTTTGTGTAGATATTCGTCATCACAAAATATATAGTTTATCTCCCCTTCTTTCTTTTTTTCCGATTCTATAACTGAAGACAACCAAGCAGCAAATGCTTCTTCGTTTTCTAATTCAAAATCATTTTCGTAATTAAAACTAATCATTTCTTATTAAAATATTCTTGAACTTTTTGTTCAAAATTAGAGCGCAAAGGTAACGATTGTCTATTTAAAATTTCAATACTGTTCAAATAATCTAACAGAGCGTTTGGCAATGCATTAGAACGATTTAGAAACTCCTTTTTATTCGATTCAGATTGTCGTTTATCATCTTGATTTTGTTCTTGAGTTGCAGTCGCTAATTTTAATAATTCTTGCTTCACATTCAAGATCCGTTGCAAGACTTCATTATTAAAACCCTTGTTCAATAATTGCTTTTCAATTTGCTTCATTTGCTCCAAAGCATTGTTTCCACTTCCTCCCAGTCCTTGCTTATTCAATTCGTTTTCCAAGGATTCTCTAAGTTGCTTTTGCTCTTTGTAAATCTCCATTATAGCCTTTGCATCTCCTTCACCATCTTCTCCGCTTTGCCCCTCTTTACCCTTTCCTGACTGTCCACTTTCTCCAGTTTTACCATCTTTACCTTCACCAGGTTTTGGACCAGGTTGCATTCCTTCCTTAACTTTATCACCTAAACCTTTTTGTTTTTTGATAATATCTGGAAGTTGCATCCCTGCGCCTTCACCTTGCCCAGGTTTGGGTTTTCCGCCTTGAGATCCCGACAGTGACATTTGCATATTGGATAAAATATCACTTAAAAAATCACCCAACACATTTGCAGAAGCAATGGTGTATTGTTGATGAGACAAACCTTTTGATAATTGAGAGTTCGTAAAACTATCTAAAGATTTATCCATGTTATACTGAATATTGCCAATCTCTTTGGTTACATTTTCGGCAATTATTGGATTGCGTAAAGACATAGCAAACAAACTATCATCAACATGCTTGAACTGTACTTTTAAGTTTTGTTGCAGTTTAATATTTCGATTCAACGATGGAGAACCTGTTTTAAGATTCCGGAATTGCTTCATTAAATCTTCTTCGGAATTGGAGAAGGCTAATAAATTATCCAGAACTTGACGTAACATTTTTACATCTTCTTCTAATTGTTCCTTCTCACTATCACCCAAACTTTGCTTCATCTTTTGAGACAGCGATTTCATTTTTTGAGCAGCCGATTTTTGTTTAGGTTTAGCCTTAGAAGCATTGTTTTTTTGCAACTCTTCTTTGGATTTATCCAAATCATCTTCAATACTTTTTTGTTCAGCTTCGTCCTTTGGTAAATCAACAGGGCTTTTTAATTCTTTATTCTCTTTCGATAAATCCTTCAAATCTTCTTGTAATTTATCAAACTCTTTATTGATTTTGTCTTGCTGATCAGCACCATCCTCTTTGGGAGCATCAGCCAACTTATCTTGTTTTTCAGAAAGAGCATCTAATTTATCGGCCAATTGTTCTGCCTTCTTTTCTACATAATACTTCTTAGTTAGCTCCACCAATTGTTCCAAGCTCTTTGTTTGATTTTTACTATTTTGTTTGAACTTGTCTAACTTTTCAAGTAAATCTTCATTCTTAATTTTATCGTTGAGCTTCTTTAACTCATCCAATAATTTCTCGTTTTTCTCCAAATCCTTTTTGGTTTCTTCCAAACGTTTTTGCAATTCTTCTTTAAAAGCATCCTTCTTTTTATCTTTGAATTCATCCAGATTGTCTTTCATTTTTTCTGCAAATTGTTTCATCAGTTCATCTTGCTTCTTTTGACGCTGAATAAAATCATTTACATTTTGCTGTTCTTTAAAATCAAAATTATTCTTCTCCTTCCCTAGTTGTTGTAATTTGTCTAAAGCAGAAAATTGTTTGGTTTGTTCTTTTAAAGATTTTTGTAAACCATTAATATTATCGGATTGCTGTTGCAAAACCTGATCGGCCTTTTCATCCTCAGTAGCAATTCGATTGGAGAAGACAGTAGACTTAGCACTTTTGTAATTATGCAAAACATCATTATCGAAAACTTCAAAATAATAATCATAAACCACACCTTGCTGAACAGGAAGATTTGCAGGGAAAGAAAATACAAATTGGTCAACGGTCTTTCCTTTCAAAGGAATCGTTCCTCGTTTGGCAGAAGCTTCTTTGTTATGTTCGTAAAACACAATCTGCAATTTATACAAACCATTATCATCGGCAATTTGTCCTAGAACATACTTGCTTTTTATCTTCCAACTATCAGGAGCAAAACCAACATTGATACTCGGAAACTGATCTTTGACCACTTGAACCTGATATTGTAACTTTTCGAAGTTTTGAATGGATTTATTAGAAGTAATAATTTGATATTCTGTATTTTGACTGATACTTTTATTAAAAACAAAGCCATTTCCAACATTAGCAAATGAAATAACGTTATTACCCTCAACAAAATCCACTTTTTGGGTAGCAATAGTGGATAACTTCCATTTCACTTGTGTACCCTCAGGAACAATAGCGTTTCCTGTACCTTGAATTACTTCAGACTTGCGATTTAAATACGAAGGGAAATTTAACACCATTTCGAAATTTGAAATGGAAGGCACTTGAACGACTTTCAATTCATAATCCTTAGAATAAATACCATTTGCTTCCACGTGAAACAATACATTACTATTTGGTTTAGGAATTGTAAACTGAAACTCTCCTGTCTTCGTGCTTTCCAAAAAATAACTTTCATTACCAATATGAATGGTTGCGTTTTCTGGAACAATAGAACCAACCGTTTTTACTTTAAAAATAAAATCTTGATTCTGTTCTGTTTGAAAATTGGAATTCAAAACAACAAATTCAAAAGGTGCTGGTGGACTGAATTTTTGATTGTAATGCACTACCCTATTCAAACTTTGAGATAGAATTTCATTATTACCCGACAAATAGAAAATTAGAAATAACAAAATAGGAACAATTGCCAGCGGTAGAAACTTTTTGTTTGAATTAAAATTAACGGCATTACCAAAAGGAATGGGCTGAAGTGAATTTGCTTTTTGTTCGATGGAAGCCAATAACAATTCAGATTTAGAATCAGATTGACTTTCATTTGACAATTGAAGAAAATTGGTCAATTGATCTTTTACTTCCGAAAAATGGTTTCCGATAATGACAGAAGCTTGATTGTAATCGATTCCTCTTTGTAATTTGAATAATTTAAAAATAGGAAAAAGTATAAATCTTAGTAAAAGAAAAAGTTCAACAAATATGAAGATCCAAAAAAGAATAGTTCTCGAAACTGGTTGTAACCATAAAAAGTACTCAACAAATAATGTAAATAGCAAGTATAACAATCCTAGACCAACGAAAAATACGCTTCCGCGAATAAGTTCATTCGTATAAAATTTTCGAATAAAAGCCTCTAATTTTTGATAAATAAAATGTGTTTGTTCCAAAATAATTTTCTTCTAATTATAATAACCAATAAAAGTAATAATTTATATGGCAAAAGAAATGTTAAGAAACGCCTATTTTTCAAAGAACTACCGAACAAACTCAATTTGAAATAAAGCAATTGACTAATTGAAATTGTATCTTTGCCCAAAAATTAAACAAATGTCACAGCAAGTTAGAGTGCGTTTTGCACCAAGTCCAACAGGACCATTACATATTGGCGGAGTCAGAACTGCTTTATTTAATTATTTATTTGCAAAGAAAAACGGTGGTACCTTCTTCTTGAGAATCGAAGATACTGACCAAAACCGTTTTGTTCCTGGAGCTGAAGAATACATCATGGAAGCTTTGGAATGGTTAGGAATTGCTCCTGATGAAACTATTGGAAAAAATGAAAAGTTTGGTCCCTACAAACAAAGTGAACGAAAACATTTGTACCAAGAATATGCTGATCAATTAATCAATACCGATTGGGCTTATTATGCCTTTGACACTGCAGAATCATTGGATGCGCATAGAAAAGAGCATGAAGAACAAGGAAAAACTTTTATCTATAACCACCACAATAGAGAAAAGCTAGATACATCGTTAGTAATTTCTAAAGAAGAAACAGCAAAACGTATTGCTAATGGTGATGCTTACGTGATACGTTTCAAAACTCCCGTTGATGAAATCATCCATTTAAAAGATATCATTCGTGGGATTGTAAAATTTGACACTAACTTACTTGATGATAAAGTACTATTTAAAAGCGATGGTATGCCAACTTATCATTTGGCCAATATTGTAGATGATCATTTAATGGAAACTACGCACGTAATTAGAGGTGAAGAATGGTTACCCTCTATGCCGTTACACGTTTTGTTATATCACGCATTTGGTTGGGCTGCACCAGAATTTGCCCATTTACCTTTGATCTTAAAACCAGTTGGAAACGGAAAGTTATCCAAACGTGATGGTGACAAATTAGGATTTCCTGTATTTCCATTAGAATGGAAAACTGCAGAAGGTATTTCATCAGGTTACAGAGAGAAAGGATTTTTCCCAGAAGCAGTCGTAAACTTCTTGGCTTTATTAGGTTGGAATGATGGAACAGATAAAGAATTATATTCTTTGGAAGAATTAGTAGCCGCTTTTGATTTGGAAAGAGTGCACAAAGCGGGAGCAAAATTTGATCCAGAAAAAAACAAATGGTTCAATCACCAATACTTAGTTCAAGCAGCAGATGCTGATTTAGCGAAGGACTACGCTCCTATTTTGGTAGAAAAAGGTTTCTCGACTTCGATCGAAAGGATAACAAAAATCGTTTCTTTAATCAAAGAAAGAGCGCATTTTGTATCTGATTTTTGGGAAATGAGCGAATTCTTCTTTGTAGCTCCAACAGAGTATGATGCCAAAGCAAGCAAAAACTGGAAAGAAGAAACACCAGAGTTGATGCAACAATTGATTACTGTTTTAGAAGGTATTAGTGATTTTACTTCTGTAAATATTGAAACGATTGTCAAACAATGGATGACTGCAAACGAAATTGGAATGGGAAAAGTCATGCAACCTTTCCGTTTGAGTTTGGTTGGTGCATTGAAAGGCCCTCACCTATTTGACATTGTTGAAGTAATTGGAAAAGAAGAAACAATTGCGAGAATTAACAAAGCGATTGTAAGCTTCTAAAAAATAGAAGAAATAATAAAAAGGCACCAAATCAACTATTCGATTTGGTGCCTTTTTTATTTGTGTTAAATCAGTTATAAATAAATAATCACATTTCCATTAATAACTCCTGTATTCCCTTTGAAAGTATAACCAAGATTTTTAGAATTTAGGTTATCTAAGCTATTCATGATTCCATATTGGTACGAAACATTAAAACGCAAATGTCTTCCGCCAGCGGTAATACCAATAGTGGGATATAAATTAAACTTGGATATATCAACTATATCAACTGCTTTTAACGTTGTCCCTGAAATGATATTGTTTTCTTTCTCAGCATCTAATTTAAGTTTTCCATTGAATTGAACAATCGGTCCAAATTCAACACTTAAATGATTTTCAAGTATTACATAGCTCAACTGTAACGAAATTTGAGCAGAAGGAAGTTTGTATTTTACATCTTCATCAATGATGCCGTTGTACTTTGTAGCAACAGAAAAATTGTTCTCGCTAAACTGCATGGAATAAACCATATCCCAATTATTATAGAAGTTTCCACGCATGGATAAACCTCCATTCCATCCTGTCTCTGCTTTTGTAGCAAAGTTAGAAGTATTCAATGTGGTCTGATTTATCCCTGCCATTATCCCAATTCTGTTAGAATCTTTATAGCCATATTGACTATAAATGGAAACCATTGAAAGTAAGGAAATAGCAGTAAGTATTAATTTTTTCATATAATAATTTTCTAGCACCACAAACCTAAATATTTTTTGCTAATTTAGGTGAATTATGAACTTAAAATTATAAAAAATGGGTATTACATTAATTATATTATTATTTATCGGACTTTTTATTTTACTCTCCTCCTTTTTTACTGTCAGGCAACAAACGGCAGTAATCATTGAACGATTTGGAAGATTTCACAGCATCAGACAATCAGGATTACAACTAAAAATTCCAATTATTGATCGCATTGCAGGGCGTATGAACTTAAAAATTCAACAACTAGATGTTATCATCGAAACCAAAACAAAAGATAACGTATTTGTAAAGTTGAAAGTATCCGTTCAATTTATGGTAGTAAAAGAAACCGTTTACGACGCCTTTTACAAGTTAGAATATGCGCATGATCAAATTACGTCTTATGTATTTGATGTAGTTCGTGCCGAAGTTCCTAAAATGAAATTAGATGATGTCTTTGAACGTAAAGATGATATTGCTATCGCCGTAAAAAGAGAATTAAATGAAGCTATGACCACTTATGGATATACTATTATCAATACATTGGTTACTGATATTGATCCAGATATTCAGGTAAAAAATGCCATGAATAGAATCAATGCGGCGGATAGAGAGAAAACAGTTGCCGAATTTGAAGCTGAAGCATCTAGAATTAGAATCGTAGCCAAAGCCAAAGCAGAAGCAGAAAGTAAGCGTTTGCAAGGACAAGGTATTGCTGATCAGCGTAGAGAAATAGCACGAGGTTTGGTCGAAAGTGTTGATGTATTAAATAGAGTTGGAATTAATTCTCAGGAAGCATCGGCATTGATTGTAGTGACACAACATTATGATACCTTACAAGCCATTGGAGCTGAAACGAATTCGAACCTAATTCTATTACCTAATTCTCCACAGGCAGGTAGCGAAATGTTAAACAACATGGTTGCCTCTTTCAGCGCTTCAAACCAAGTAGGTGAAATGATGAAAAAAGGAAATAGAAAGAAAAAAGTAGAAGAAGAACAATATAAAGCTCCTGAAATTATTGAACCTCTTGATGAAGAGGATAATGAAGATTAAAATCTGAAGCTAGAAACTAAATGAAATGAAAAAAGAAGCCTAATGGCTTCTTTTTCTGTTTATAAGCCATTTAATAAGTAATGGAATAGCTAACTTGTAATAATTGCTATAAGAGCCCGTAAACGCACCTGTAAATCCATCAAAAAAATGCTTTGTGATTCCAGAGGGTGTAAACTGTTCTTTGGTTTTCTGAAAGCCTAAAATTACTTTTTGATAATTAATTTGTTTCTCAATATCCAAAATTTCGAGATCTGCTTCTATTTGTTCAAACGAACTATACATTTTTTTCTCCATACTTTAATTATTAAAAAACAAATAAGAAAACTTTCTTAAGATTGGACCTTCAATTAATTTTCTTTTAAAAATAAACAACAAAAAGGTTACTACTACATAACCTCCTGCAACGGTAAGAAAACCAAGTGCATAACTATCTAAATAAATGCTTAAAGCAAAAGCTAAACCTAAAGAACCAAAGAATAAAACCATTAGAAATGACATTAAAACTAAAGCAAATTTCAATATAGAAATACTTGATTTCATTATTAATTTGAAAAATTTCAGCTTGTAATAAGCCAAATTATTTTTCATTAGAAAATTCACTTGTTCCTTAATATGTTCTGCATTTTCTTTTAATTCTTCAAAAGCCATAGATTGATTTTTTAATTTAAAAGCTTCTTACTTATTTTTGAAATTTTGCATTTTTATCTTTCAATTCCGATAATTTAATTTCTAAGAACGAAATAACATCTTCGGTTTTGTAACTCATGTTTGAAAGTAAGTCTTCATAACTTCCTTCCAAATCAACTTTGGTATGAGATAATTTTGATTTTACTTCTTCTGAAAGTTTATCATACTTTTTCAAAAGATCTTTTTCTACATCCTTGTAGCCATCTTTAATTTTTACTCTTGTTTTAGATCCTTTGTCTGGAGCAAATAAAATACCTACTCCTGCTCCTATCGCAGCACCAGTTAAAAGTGCTAAAATTGTATTCCCTGAATTATTTGCCATAACTTTAATGTTTTAGATGATTTTCAATAAAGATAATTAATTTTCAGCGTACAAACAATTGTTAAACAGATATAATACAAAAAATTAATACAAAAAAACATCAATAAAGCTCTAGAAGTTTTTTTAAATTAATTAATAAAATTAATATATTGTATGCTACAGCGTGATAATTACCATCGCTTTTGTTTACAAGAACAACAAATGGTTACCCTAATTTTGCCTATTTTGATTTTTCGAATAAAATTTTCATAATCAAACAAAGATGTACCTCCTTTTTTCAACTCCATTAAAAGTTACAAAACTAGTTTTTTGGTCAAAGCCTAAAGCTTAATTTTTCTTTAATAATTTTCACTTTATCAAAATCATTTTTTGGGTTGATAGTAACTTTTGGTGAAATCATTTCAGAATTTGATGTGATTGAGTAGAAAAAGTAACACTCACGAATAAAACCAATATTGTTGTCATCCTTCTCATAAAAAATAGCTGTTTCAATGAAAATATTTAATTAAATTAATTTTATTGGTAAAACAGGTTAAATATCAATCAAAAATATAGTAAAACGAAATTAAGCGCATATAAGCGCTTAATTTAATTAGGATCACAAATGTGTATCAATAAAAAATAATAATTCATTATATTAAAAATATGAAGGTTGTTTTTAATAAATAAAAACTATAATAATTACATATACAATCATAAAAATAAATCATAAAAAAAAGCACTTAGAAAAGTGCTTTTGATAGTTAAAATTTATTTATGACTTGTTCCAATATTTCTGCTTCCCTTTCGGTAGAACTTTTAAGAGGATTTGATTTTAATTTCAAAATATCATCTTTTACTAGATTAATTATTTCTGAGTGATCTTGAAAATCTCTTAAATTCAAAAGCGCTTTACATCTTACAAAAGTAGATTCACTTCGTAAAGACATCAAATACAATTTAGAAAGTATTTCGTTGTCGATATCCTTAGGTTTTAAATTAGCATATTTTAAAATCAAATTAGAAAATAACAATGAAGCTTTATTGTTATTAATATTTTTAGCAAAAGAGTTTTGTAACAAACTATAATTTGAAATTCCTGCTAAGGTCTCCCCTATTGCAGTTTCGATTGCTAAACGTTCCGGTTTAGTAGCTACTTTAAAATATTTATTGATTTCTTTTAAAGAATTATTGATACTGTTAATTTCTTTTTTCCCTTTTTCTTCCCAAGCATCTTTCAATCCAACAGTTTTATTAAATACTAATTTAGAAGAAGTTGAGTCTTTATCAACTGCAAAATAACCTAAACGTTGGAACTGAAATTGATCCCCAATTTTAACAGTAGCTAAACTAGGTTCTAAATAAGCAGTGGTAACATTTAAGGAATTAGCATTCATAAAATCAAGGAAATTCTTCTCCTTATGACTGTCTGGTGCTTCATCAATAAACAAACGATCGTACAAGCGAACTTCGGCAGGAATAGCGTGTGCAATAGACACCCAATGCAATGTCCCTGCTACTTTGCGTTGAGAAGCTTCACTCCCACTTCCACTTCGACTATCTTCATCATAAGTCACATGAATTTCAGTAATATTTCCTAATTCATCTTTAATAACTGATTCTCCTTTAATGATATAACTATTCTTCAAACGTACTTCATTACCTAAACTTAGTCTAAAAAATTTAGGAGGAGCAACCTCTAAAAAGTCTTCTCTTTCTATATAAATTTCTCTTGAAAACGGAACTTTTCTAAAACCTGCTGTTTCATCTTCTTGATTATTTTCAGCGTCCAAAAGTTCTACATTACCCTCTGGATAATTTGTAATAACCACTTTTACAGGATCTAAAACAGCCATAACTCGTGGTGCTGTTTTGTTTAAATCATCACGTAAACAAAATTCTAATAATGAGAAATCAATAATGTTTTCACGCTTGGCAACTCCTATATTTTCACAAAATCTACGAATAGAATTTGGTGTATATCCCCTTCTTCTTAAACCAGAAATGGTAGGCATACGAGGATCATCCCAACCTACAACAATTTTGTCTTGAACCAATTGCAGCAGCTTTCTTTTGCTCATTACTGTATAATTCAAGTTCAAACGAGCAAATTCATATTGATGTGGTCTAACTTTTGTATCATCATAAATTTGGTCCAAAAACCAGTTGTATAATTCTCTATGCATTACAAATTCAAGCGTACATATAGAGTGCGAAACTTGTTCTATATAATCACTTTCACCATGAGCAAAATCATACATTGGATATATTTTCCAATCATTACCAGTACGGTGATGGTGACGGTGTAAGACTCTGTAAATTAATGGATCACGCATCAACATATTGGTTGATGACATGTCAATTTTGGCACGTAAAACATGACTTCCTTCTGGGAAATCTCCCATTTTCATTCCTTCAAATAAAGATAAATTTTCTTCTACCGAACGGTTGCGATATGGACCATCCACACCAGGTTCTGTGGGTGTTCCTTTTTGCGTAGCCATATCTTCAGAAGATTGACTATCTACATATGCTTTCCCATCTTTTATCATTTTTACAGCCCAATCATACAACTGTTGAAAGTAATCAGAAGCATAATGTTCTTCAGCCCATTGGAAACCTAACCATTGCAAATCTTCCTTGATTGCATCTACATATTCTTGCTCTTCTTTAGCAGGATTAGTATCATCAAAACGTAAATTTACGGGTGCATTGTATCTTAAACCTAAACCAAACTGCAAACAGATTGATTTTGCATGGCCAATGTGTAAATAACCATTTGGTTCTGGCGGAAAACGAAAACGTAATTGGTCTTGTGGAAAACCATTTGCTAAATTTTCTTCAATGATTTGTTCTATAAAATTAAGGGATTTCTCTTCGGTAGCCATTATTTTGTTTTATTTTAGCAAAGATAAAAAAAGCTAGTTTAAAATGGTTTAAAGTTTAAAGTTTGTCACAGCTATCTTTAAACCTTAAAATTTCTAATTCAAACAAAAAAATATGGGTATTATAAAATTAAAAAACATTAGAACATTCTCTTTTCACGGTTGTTTAGTTGAAGAATCAAAAATAGGATCAGATTACAGTGTTGATTTAGAAATAAAAACGGATTTGACTACCTCTTGCCTATCTGACGATCTAAAAGATACTGTAGATTATGTATTATTGAATAAAATTGTGGTGGAAGAAATGGCAATACGTTCCCAATTATTGGAACATGTAGCGCAAAGAATCATTTTTAGAACATTTAAAGAACTTCCACAAGTAACAAAAGTTATCATTGGAGTTTCCAAATTGAATCCTCCTATTGGAGGTGATGTTGAATCAGTTACTATTCAATTAAAGGAATATAGAAAGTGAATTATAGCTAATGTAAGTAAAGGAAAATAATATTTTTTAAAAATTTTACGGTCTAAAGCTTTTAAACATTAAAGTTTTTAAGTACTTTTGCCATCCGCTAACACATGGCGTCGTGGCCGAGCGGCTAGGCTGGGCTCTGCAAAAGCTCCTACTCCGGTTCGAATCCGGACGATGCCTCAAAAGAGATACAGAAATGTATCTCTTTTTTTTTATCTAAATTAAATAGTTATTTTTTAGATATTCATTAAATAACCAATTCTTCACTTTTCAAAATTTATCCTAATTTCTTAAAATAACATCAGAAATTGCGTGAGTGATTATTTCACTTATTCCTGTTTTTTATAGGAATTCAGCTAACTTATTTTATAATCAATAGCCAATAAAAAGTATTGAGACAGAAGAATTTATTGAAGACTTATAATAGATAAGACTTAGGTTTCTTTAGGCATCGTAACACTTTATAACTAAATAATTCAAATACAATAACAATAGAAATTATCATTTAACCTACTAGAATATTTTGAATAAGGCATTATTTAACAAGCTCATAATGAAAACATACCATAAAAAAACGCCCTAATTAGGACGTTTTATTTTACTTTTATTTTCTATTTTTTGGAAGGCTTTTTTCACCATATCTTTTTCATTAGGGAAGAGACCCTGAGACATGAGTACCAATCCAAAAATCATTAGTACAACACTAATTCCTTGTTTTATTTTAAGGATATTACGAGGTGTCATTTTTGTTTTTAATTGTTTTGCTAATACAATTTTAAGTGCATCAATCACTAAATACGTAACAATTACTGTTATAAAAAAGGTTAACATTCTAGAGGGTTGCATCTCTAATTTTGGTCCTATTGAAATAATAATTGCTAACCAAAATCCCAAAACTCCAATGTTTATAATGTTTAAAAAAAAACCCTTAAAAAATAAACTTAAATAATTTTTACGAATGATTTCGTTGTCAATCTCTTTGGTATTAACCTTTTTTTCTTTGTGAAGGCTAAGAAAAGAGATAAGACCATAAGCAACCATTACAATTCCTCCAAAGATAAAAAGAGAAGGTTTGTCCTCTAGACTTTTAATCATTCTATAACTACCTAAATAAGCGATTGTGATAAAAATTGTATCGGCAAATACAACCCCTAAATCAAAAACAAAAGCAGCTCTAAAGCCTTTTATAATACTAGTTTCTAGCAATATAAAAAAAACGGGGCCAATCATAAAACTTAAAAAAATACCCCAAGGAATACCAGCTAGAATATCGTTTATCATCTAAATCATAAATTTACTTTACAATAAAACCTGCAATTTAATTTTTTTCTTCAATTTTCCCACCAAGAACAGTAGCTTTATTTATTTGTTTGGGTTTACCATGGATAAAAATAGACCCTCCTGCCCTTACTTTTGCATCTACTAGGGTTGTAGCATGTATTTCCGCATTTCCGCCTGCAAAAACCGTTATCGTCGTTTGTGACGTATGTAAATCACTTGCTTCTAGATTCCCACCAGAAGTAATATTAGCTTCTTGATTATTGGCTTTTCCTGATAATTCAACAAGTCCACCAGTAACCGATTTTACATTTACCTTTTCAGCTTCCACTTCGGCTTGTATTTGTGCCCCTTCACGAGCACTAACATTGAAAATAGTTGCTTTAAAAACAGCATCACTAGATACTAAAGCACCTTCACTGGCACTGATCTCATCAATATTTGTAAAATACAATTGAATCATAATATCATTTCCTGATAACAATTTAGGAAATGGCATTCTCAATTTTAATTCTCCATTATTATTGACTGTTTCTACTTCTGAGGCTCTCGTTCCTTTGATAACAATTTTGTTTTCTGAAGAAGCAATTAATTTTACATTAAGCTTATCAAAAACACTTACTTTACTAAAATCTCCTAAATTTTTTGTAACCTGTGCCAAAGTGATTTGAGTTATCATCACTAAAGCAATCAACCATAATTTTTTCATTTTTACCTTTTTTATTGTTTTTCACTTCTTCGTATAAAGTTAAAGTCCAATTGTTTTTTAACTAAATCAGCGTTCTTAACTTTAACGTAGATCTCGTCTCCTAATTGCAATAACTGTTCCGAAGTAGCTCCAACCAAGGCATATTGTTTTTCGTCGAATGTATAATAGTCGTCTTTGATATCTCTAATACGCACCATACCTTCACATTTGTTTTCTACAATTTCGACATAAATTCCCCACTCAGTTACACCAGAAATAACTCCCAAAAACTCCTGATCTTGATGATCTTGCATGTATTTTACTTGCATGTATTTGATTGAATCTCTTTCAGCATTGGTAGCCAAACCTTCCATTGTAGAAGAATGTAAACATTTAGTTTCGTACAATTCTTCGTCAGCAGATTTTCCTCCGTCTAAATAAAATTGTAGTAAACGATGCACCATAACATCAGGATAACGACGAATTGGAGAAGTAAAATGAGAATAATAATCGAAAGCTAATCCGTAATGTCCAATATTATCTGTTGAATATTTGGCTTTACTCATCGAGCGAATCGCCAAGGTATCAATTAAATTTTGCTCTTTTGTCCCATTTACATCAGCCATTAATTTATTCAAAGCTTGGGAAATAGACCCTTGTTTGAAGTCTATTTTATATCCAAATTTTGAAATAACCGCTTGCATAGCAAAAAGTTTATCTTCATTTGGCTCATCATGAATTCTATAAATAAAAGTTTTCTTTTGTTTTCCAACGTATTCAGCTACTTTTTTATTAGCCAAAAGCATGAATTCTTCAATCAAATGATTGGCATCTTTAGACACTTTAAAATAAACTCCTTCTGGTTCACCTGCTTCACTTAAGTTGAATTTTACTTCTACTTTATCAAAAGAGATTGCTCCATCATTCATTCTTTTTCTACGGAAAATCTTAGCTAGTTCATCTAATTTAAGCGTTGCTGTAACAATATTTGCAGGAACTTGATAAGAACTGCCCGTAATCGAAATTTCTTCGGGAATGGTATCGTCTTTCGTCTCTATGATGTACTGTGCTTCTTCGTAAGCAAATCGTTGATCAGAGAAAATCACTGTTCTACCAAACCATTGGTTGACAACTTCACACTTTTCTGTTATTTCAAATATGGCAGAAAACGTATACTTCTCTTCTTGAGGACGTAAAGAACAAGCAAAATTGGAAAGTACTTCTGGTAACATCGGCACTACTCTATCGACCAAATAAACAGAAGTTGCACGTTGATACGCTTCATCATCCAAGATGGTTCCTTCTTCTAGATAATACGAAACATCAGCAATATGAATTCCGATTTCGTAGTTTCCATTTTCTAATTGTTTATAAGACAAAGCATCATCAAAATCCTTTGCATCTTTTGGGTCAATGGTAAACGTTAGCGTATCACGCATGTCTCTACGCTTGGCAATTTCTTCGGCAGTAATCGATGTATCTATTTTTTGAGCATAGGTTTCTACTTCAATAGGAAAATCGGATGGTAGACCGTATTCTGCCAAAATAGCGTGAATCTCGGTATCGTGTTCTCCTGGTTTTCCTAGCACTTTGATTACTTTTCCAAAAGGACTATCAGCTCTCTTAGGCCAATCTTCAATATGAACTAATACTACATCTCCTTGCTCCGCTTCTCCTATTTTGTCTTTTGGAATAAAGATATCCGTGTACATTTTTGGATTGGCTGTAGAGACAAAGGCAAAGTTTTTTTGTATATCAATGACTCCAACAAAATCTGTTTTTGCTCTTTCTACAATTTCAATAACTTCTCCTTCTGGACGTTTTCCACGTCTGCGATTATATACATATACTTTGACAATATCTTTGTCTAGTGCATGATTCAAATTACTGGTGGGAATAAAAACGTCTTCGCCAAATTCTGCACAAACAAAATAAGCAGTTTTACGACTCGTCATGTCTATCTTACCTTCGTAATATTCTTTGCTTTCTGTTTTTATCAGATACTTACCAGGTTCTGTTTCAATAATTTTCTTTTCGGCCGTTAATAACTTCAAATCCTTAATGATTTGATTGCGACTTTGTGTATCATCTAATTCTAACTTGGCAGCTACTTGCTTATAAGTGAATTCTTTATTAGCACTATTGGATAGTATTTTTATAATTTTATCAGAGAAATCCAGTTCTTTCTTAGTCGGTTTTCTTAATTTTTTACTCATAATTAATTTCTTAAAGTTCGAAATTACAAAATTGTTAACAGTTAGAAGTCGATTATAATAAGTTTTAAATAAATAATAACGTAAAAGCATTATTTAGCTGTAATTGAAATTCAACTATCTTTATAATAAAACTGAAGAATATGGAATCCTTTATAACCCTTGCTGTGTTTGATTACACCCATCAAATTGAAATTATCAAACATCGATTAGATATAGAAGGCTTTCAGTATTTTTTTGCAAACGAAATCATGTCTTCGTTTGCACCAATGTATTCAACTGCTTTGGGTGGAATCAAATTGAAAGTTCATCCTAAAGATTTTCAAAATATCAAAAGTATTCTTCAAGAAATGAAATACGATAACAATTTGAGAATCGTTTAATTTATATGGTGGATTCAAGTAACAAATGCAACATTATGCACATTGTTTAAGTTTTTGTTCAAAAATTTCATTTGGACTTTTAAATCCAAACCTTTTCCTGGGTCTATTGTTTAATTTATTTGTTACTCTTAAAACCTCTTCTTCTGTTATTAAATCAAAGTTATATTTTTTGGGGAAATATTGCCTTACTAGTCCATTTAAATTTTCATTAGCACCTCTTTCCCAACTACAATATGGGTTGGCAAAAAAGTATTTAATTTCTAGTATTTCTGACACTTTTTTGTGGTTGGCAAACTCTTTTCCGTTATCAGAAGTGATAGTGTGCAAAATAGGTTTCCATTCCATTAATAATTCAATTAATTTCCCCTGAACTTCTCGTGCTTCCTTACTATATATTTTAGCCATTTTTAGCACGCCTGTTGCTCTATCATTTATTGTTAATAAAGCTCCTTTGTGATTTCCACCAATAACCAAATCTATTTCAAGATCACCTATTCTTTGCTTTTCTTCTACAACTAAAGGTCTGTTTTCGATACCTTCTCTGTCTTTAATAATACCTCTCGACCCCTTTAAAGCTCCCCTTTTAGCATATCTCTTACCTTTTGAGCGAAGGTGCTTATAATGTTGACCTCCTTTCTTTTTATCATCCCAAATGAATTGATAAATTCTTTCAGCAGAAACACATTTAAAGTCTTTTATTTTGCAATGACCAACTATTTGTTCGGGACTAAAATCTTCCTTTAATAGTGATGTTACAAGTGTTTTAATCTCTTCAGTAAAGTGTATTTTCTTTGCTTTTTTTCGCTGTCGAAAATGGAATTTACTTTGAGCTAAATCTGCTTTATATACATTATTTCTTTGGTCTGAATTTCTAGAAAGTTCTCTTGAAATTACAGATTTGTCTCTACCTACAAACTCTCCAATTTTACTCATGGAAAATCCTTGCGAACGTAGTGTAGCAATTTCGTATCTTTGTTCAATCGTTAAATGTGACATCTTTTTTTGTGCTTAGTAACCCAAAAATAAGTGAAATTTTTTTCGTAGCCTACTGATAAGTCTTGAAGATCTAGATCTGCAAGACTTATCAGTAGGCTTTATTTAATCAATTTCTAAGTGTTGCATTTATTACTTGAATCTAAGTAGTCAAAAAAAGGCTCACTACTAGTTAGTGAGCCTTTTTCAAAAAATAAAAAAAATAAAACTTAATTTTTAATCACTTTTTGAATAACTATACCTTCATTAGAATTTAATTTTATCAAGTACATTCCTTTAACTAAAATACTTGTATCAACACTATTTACAGAAGAAGATAATGTTTTTTGGATCACTACATTTCCATTAATATCAATAACTTGTACTGTTGTTTTATCTATATTTTTTGAGGATACAAACAATTCATTTTGAACAGGATTAGGATAAATAGAAACACTGTTATTCCTATTCAAATCATTAATACCAAGTGTAGAACTACCTGTTATTGGACTAAAATCTTTCCAAACAGCTGCTGCTTGATAAGTAACTAAACTTGTAGTTGGAACAGTTAAGCTACAATTTGATTGATCTACATACTGAAAAACAGTTGAACTAATAGTTAGCGCCGTAGTCATTAATGAAATTACTGAAGTTAAATTTTCATTACCAGCAAAAGCATAATCTTGAATGGTTGTAACTTGTTCCCCAATTGTAAGAGAACCTAAATCTTCACAAGAATTAAATGCACCTTCACTAATAGTAGTTACTGAATTTGGAATAACTACCGAAGTTAACCCTGTATTATAAAAAGCGTAATCTCCGATAGTACTTACCGAACTACCAATACTTATAGAAGTCAAATTATAACATTCATAAAAAGCTTCATTTCCAATTGCCGTTACGGAA
Organism: Flavobacterium ovatum; assembly: GCF_040703125.1. Classification (NCBI taxonomy): domain Bacteria; kingdom Pseudomonadati; phylum Bacteroidota; class Flavobacteriia; order Flavobacteriales; family Flavobacteriaceae; genus Flavobacterium; species Flavobacterium ovatum. The sequence goes on along the minus strand of NZ_CP160035.1, from coordinate 844,490 downwards.
TAAATAATGCTGTTGTATGTTACATTTTCTGGGATAGATACTGAACCTGAATATTGATTTCCTATACTAGATCTTACTTTTACTGTTGAAGCTGAAGTAATTTCATAAGTAATACCATTTACTACAAAAGGAGCACTATCAGTTATAATCTTAAATTCTTTCCATTCATCAGTCATTCTATAATCACTAAGACTAACCGTAGGAACAACTAAAGTAGCATTATAACTATTACTAAAAACATATCTAATAGGTAATGGAGATACAATATCACAAGTTACTAATACAAGTTTACGACAATTATTAAAAGCATAATCTTTAATTTCATTTACTGTACTAGGAATCATTACTGATCTTAAGTCCTCACATGAACTAAAACAAGCGTATGGAATACTAGTAATAGAGCTAGGAATAACTATACTTGTTAAACCAGAAGAACTAAAAGCATAATCTCCTAATGATGTTACTGAATTAGGTATAACGATCTTTTCTAATTGTGAACAACCAGAAAAAGCAGATTCTCCAATTGACATTACTGAACTAGGAATAGTAACAGATGATAAGTTCTCACAGGAATCAAAAGCAGAACGTCCTACTGAAGTTACTGTATTAGGAATATCAAAACTACTGAAACCTGTTCTATTAAAAGCATAGTTTCCTATTGATGTAACTGTACCATTAAAGGTAATTGAAGTTAAATTTTGACAACCACTAAAAGTACCATTTCCTATTGTAGTTATTGAACTAGGCAAAACTATACTAGTTAAACCTAAATAACTAAATGCATATTCTCCAATGAAGGTTACGTTACTTGGAATAGTAATACTAGTTATTCCAGTCTCACTAAAAGCAGACTCACCTATTGAAGTAACTGAATTAGGAATTGTAAAAGAAGTTATTCCAGAACATCCGACGAAAGTTTCATCATCAATAGCTGTAATTTTATCCCCTATAATAGTGACACTAGTTATAGCTTCATTATATTTAAAAGAAGTTGGTTTAATAGCAGTAACATCATAAATAATTGAATTATTAATAACTGTTGAAGGAATAGTTATAGATCCTGTGTATGAATCAATTAAATTTTCTACTACTCTAACTGTTGTTGGTGACGTAATTTCATAAACTAATCCATTAACAGTAAAAGGTTCCACATCCGTTATTGTTCCAAAATCTTCCCATACAGCAGTATTTTTATAAGCATCAATACTAGCAGTAGGAACAATTAATCTAGCTAATGATAAATCATCTACATTGTCAAATAAACTTGGATTAATTACTAATGGTGTACTAATATTACATTTATACTGATTTAAATTATAACATTGATAAAAAGCTGATTTTGAAATTGCAGTAATAATATAATTAGTTGAGTTATAATCTACAGATGCTGGAATAGTTATAGATCCTGAATATTTATTATTCACATTAGTTACTAATTTTACCTCATTTGGTGCCGTTATTTCATAACTTAAAGCATCGACAGTAAATGGAGTTGAATCAATTATTGACTCAAAATTTTTCCAAATAGTAGCTGACTTATAAGCAGCTAAACTAGCAGTAGGAACAATTAATCTAGTTCCAGTAAAGCTGTTAATATTATAAAATAAACTTTGTTCAATTACTAATGGTGTTTCAATATTACATATATACTCTAATAAATCATAACATTGGTTAAAAGCACCAATAGATATGTCGGTAACAGTATAAATACAACATCCAATTAATACAGAATTAGGAATAGTTATTGAACCAGTATATTTAGTACCACTATTAGCTATTAATTTTACAGAGTTAGACGAAGTAATTACATAACTTACTCCGTTAACAGTATGCACCATATCAGTTATTGTTCCAAAATTTTTCCAAACATCTGCAGATTTATACAAAGAGATACTAGCATTAGGAACAATTAACGTAACATTTGCCAAAGGAATATTAAAAACATTCGCATTAATAACTATTGGTGATGTAACATCGCAATTCACTTGTTGCAACGCATAACATCCACTAAAACTACTATTTCCAATAGAAGCAACAGACGCAGGAATATTTACAGAACGTAAACTACCACAACTACTAAAAGAACTTTGTCCAATTGAAGTAATGGAAACCGGTAAAATTACTTTTAATAAATTACGTGAATTTGAAAAAGCATTATCACCTATTGCAGTAACATCATACGTAATTGAATTATCAGTAACAGTAGCTGGAATAGTTACAGTACCAGAGTGAACATTAGATTCAACAACAGATGTTTTAGCAGTTTTTCCAAAAGGAGGGGGGCCTCCTTCTCCATTATCAAATGCAATTACTTTTACAGAATTTGGGGCTATAACTTCATAATTAATCCCTCCAAGAATAAATGTTGTGGCTACAATGGCTGTTTTTGCCATTGCAAGACTTATATTCACAAAAGCAAATATAAAAAAAAGTAGGTTTTTTTTCATCTTTAAAATAATTTAAATTATTAAACAATATTAAAACCTAAATTTCATATATGACTAGCCCAAAAAGACAATCAATAGCCCAATAAGACATTTTAGTAAAAAAAGATCATTTTATTTTTTAAAACATTGTTTCTACTTATTTTAAACATAGATTACATTAATTTTAAATCATCATAATTAAAAATTTTGAACTATAATTCATTATGATAAATTGAAAACTAATTACTATTTTAAATAGGGATCAATACTCTAGTAGTTTTAGAAAGTAAATTTGAGAATCGTTTAATTTTTTGAAAGTTGTCAACACATATATAATACAACAAAAAGAAAAATTAAATTTAAATTATTTATTAATGGGTATTATAGCTTGTTAATAGTGGCTATAAATTTATTGTAATGCGTGTTGTATATTAGTTTTAGCGTGTTATCAACAGTTATCAACAGGCTTATTTATAGTTAAAGTATTCATTATAAAGAGTTATTTAAATTTAATTAACAATGGTTAATAAACTACAATGATTCGAAATTGTAAATAAGTATTTTTAAATTTTGTGTTGATAAACATCTAAATAGTATTGATAACTTTTATAAAAATAGAACAAAGTTTTCTAGGTTTTTAAATTCCCATTTTGGATTACATTTTATATTGATACCACCAAAATTTAGTTCTAATATTCTATGTCAACTTATCAACATTTTCTATTAACATACCGTTAACTGAATATCAAGCTTTTAGTAATGGTTATTAACAATGATAATTTTATATTAAATTATTGAATATTATTTACTGATTATCAACGTTTTATGAATTATTGATAATTGTTAATAACTCATAATTACTTTATAATAAACCTTTTATAGGTTAAGTTTTTCAAAATTGAATTTGTAATAAGGAAACATCTTTGATATTCTTAATTATAATAAATATTCTTTTGGTAAATTTGCACCACAACTTAATATAATAAAGAATGAAAATTTCAATAGGAAACGATCACGCTGGTCCAGAGTATAAAAAAGCCATAGTAAAAATGCTAGAGGCAAAAGGATATGTAGTAACTAATTATGGTACCGATACATTTGACTCTGTAGATTATCCAGATTTTGCGCATCCAGTTGCAACTGATGTAGAAACTGGTAAAGCTGATTTTGGTATTGTAATTTGTGGTAGCGGAAACGGTATTGCAATGACGGTTAATAAACATGCAGGAGTAAGAGCAGGTTTGTGTTGGACCAAAGAAATTGCTTATTTGACTCGTTTACATAATGATGCCAATGTAGTAAGTATTCCAGCACGTTTTACTTCAATTGAACAAGCATTAGAAATTGTAGATACTTTCTTGAATACTGCATTCGAAGGTGGTAGACATCAAAATAGAGTCAATAAAATTGCTTGTCAATAAAGTAGTTTTATTTTTATTTATAAGATGCTATCCCGACGCTTCGGGACTAAGTTTTTTTTTAAAGATGATTATATCTATTATAATTTTCTACTTAAATATAGTAACATAGAAGTCTTAAAAGAACCAAATAGCTAGGTTTTATAAATATATTGAACCGCAAATACACTAATTATAAGAAGTGTGTTTGCGGTTTTTTGTTTTCTATTAACTGAATTTGCATTTTTTGAAGTATGATTTTATCATTGTATGTTTCATTTAATGTTTTTGAAGTATGCAGTTACAATTATAATTTGAAAAACAACAATTCCCCAAAACTTCCATAAATAACTTCTTTTAGCGGTTTTATGTCTAAAGGTAAGCATCGCTAATCCCGAACCAATCGTTCCACCAATCAATACAAAAGTCAAAAGTGTTTTCTCTGGAATGCGTCTTTTTTGTTTTTTGGCTAGGTATTTATCGTAGGCGATTAGTATAAAAGCAATAGAATTGACCGTTAAAAAAGTATAGAATAATAGCATTTGTTGAATTTAAAATAGGTAATGGCGTTAATTTAAAAAAGTAGTGTAAATTAAAAAAACAAATCTACTAATTTAAAAAACAGCACTTTTTTAAATTAACGACTCTCACTAATTAAAAAATAAGCAATTATATTTGTCTTTAGATTTAAATTACAAAAATGACCAACATTCAATTCATCGCCAAGGCGGTACAAACAGCTGCAATCAACATTCAAAAAACAGTTCAACTTTTGGACGAAGATTGCACGATTCCGTTTATTTCTCGTTATCGAAAAGACGTTACAGGAAACTTAGACGAAGTACAAATTGAGCAAATTGCCAAACTTAGCAAGCAATACGCCGAAATTGTAAAACGCAAAGATGCTATCATAAAATCTATCGAAGAGCAAAACGCTTTGACACCAGAATTGTCCAAAAAAATCCAACAAAGTTATGACCTCCAAGAACTAGAAGATTTCTATTTGCCTTATAAAAAGAAGAAAAAAACCAAAGCCGATGTTGCTCGTGAAAACGGACTAGAACCGTTGGCAAAAATCATCATGGCGCAAAGCAATGATGATGTTGATTTTCTTTCGACACAATATATCAATGGCAATGTCATCAACGAAGATGCCGCATTACAAGGTGCAAGAGATATCATTGCCGAATGGATTAATGAAAATTTATATGTTCGAAAGCAATTACGACGTTTATACGAACGTAAAGCAACGATAACCACCAAAGTAGTAAAATCTAAAAAAGACGACGATGGAGCACAGAAATTCAATCAATATTTTGAATGGTCAGAGCCGTTGACCAAAGCACCTTCGCATCGATTATTGGCCATGCTTAGAGCAGAAAATGAAGGTTTTATCAAGTTTAAAGTCGAAGTGGATATTGATGAAGCTTATGATATTATTGATACTTTAGTTTTAAAAGGTCAAAACAAAACAACGCCGCACGTACAATTGGCTATTGAAGACAGTTATAAACGATTGCTGAATCCAGCGATTTCAAACGAAGCTTTACAAGAAGCCAAAGCCAGGGCAGATGCCAATTCTATTCAGGTTTTTGCTAATAATTTAGGGCAATTATTGTTGGCTCCACCATTGGGCGAAAAACGTATTTTGGCCATCGACCCAGGATTTAGAAGCGGTTGTAAAGTAGTTTGTTTGGACGAAAAAGGAGATTTACTATACAACGAAAATATCTATCCGCACGCGCCACAGAACGAAACTGCCATGGCAATGAAGAAAATAAAATCGATGGTCAATGCGTATAAAATCGATGCCATATCGATAGGAAACGGAACAGCATCTCGCGAAACCGAATTTTTCATCAAGAAAATAGCTTTTGATAAACCGCTGCAGGTATTTATTGTTTCAGAGGCAGGAGCTTCGGTTTATTCGGCATCGAAAATTGCGAGAGAAGAATTTCCAAATTATGATGTGACCGTTCGTGGTTCGGTTTCTATCGGAAGACGACTTTCTGACCCATTAGCTGAATTGGTAAAAATCGATCCAAAAGCGATTGGAGTAGGGCAGTATCAGCACGATGTGGACCAAAATAAATTAAAAGAAGAACTAGATTCGACCGTAATTCGATGCGTGAATTCAGTCGGAATTAATATCAATACGGCAAGTAAACATTTGTTGAGTTATGTGAGTGGAATAGGAGAGAAGCTGGCCGAAAACATTGTGAACTACCGTTCCGAAAACGGTCCATTCGAAGATAGAAAACAACTGAAAAAAGTACCTCGTTTAGGGGCAAAAGCATACCAACAAGGAGCGGCTTTTATCCGAATTTCGAATGCTAAAAATCCGTTGGACAATTCGGCAGTGCATCCAGAAGCCTATTCTATTGTAGAGAAAATGGCCAAAGATTTGAAGCTAAAAGTCAATGATTTGATTGCCAATAAAGAAAAAACAGCCTTAATCAAACCCGAAAATTATATCACACCAGAAATAGGTTTACTGACTTTGAAAGACATCATCAAAGAACTAGAAAAACCAGGACTTGACCCAAGAAAAGCAGCCACTGTTTTCGAATTTGACCCAACGGTAAAAACCATCAAAGACCTAAAAACAGGCATGATCTTAAACGGAATTGTGAATAACATCACCAATTTTGGTTGCTTTGTTGATTTAGGAATCAAAGAAAGCGGTTTGGTACATATCTCTCAACTCAAAGCAGGCTTTGTAAGCGACGTAAACGAAGTAGTGAAGTTACACGAGCAAGTACAAGTAAAAGTTACGGAAGTCGATGAGGATAGAAAAAGAATTCAGTTGACGATGGTGATTTAACTAAGATTTAAAAAAAAGTGGTAAATTTGAGTTTAAATATAAATTAATTATGGAAAATTGGCAAAAATACATCAGCATAAATCCAGAAATTAGAAGCGGAAAACCTTGTATTTCTAACACAAGAATTACTGTTTCAGATGTACTATCTTATCTTGCATCTGGAATGAGTGTCGAAGAAATTATTGAAGATTTTCCATCTTTAAATAGAGAAAAAATTATAGCATCACTTTCATTTGCAGCTTATAGAGATAACATAACTAAAATTTCAATTGCCTCGTGAAATTATTATTAGACGAAAATTTATCTTGGCGAATGATAAAACAGCTTAAGCCCTTTTTTACAGAAGTTGTGCACGCATCAGAATTGAAGATTAGTCAACCTGCAACTGATATTTCTATATGGAGTTATGCCAAAAAACATGGTTTTACTATCATAAGTAAAGACGATGATTTTGAGAAAATAGTCCTTTTAAGAAAAGCGCCTCCCAAGTTAATTTACCTCAAAACTTTTAATCTTTCCACCAAAGGATTATTAGACCTAATTATTGAAAATAAGGAAAAGCTATTTGAATTTATTAAGACAGATGAAAATGATATTTTCGAATTATATTTCAATTAGTTTATTTTTAAAGTGGTTATTATAAAATTTACTAGCGTTGTAAATTTACTAGTAAAATCACACCAACACCTTAGTGTAAAAGTCACGGAAGTGGATGAAGATAGAAAGAGAATACAATTGACTATGGTGATTTAAATTATTAATTTCCGTCAGTTGTTTGACGGAAATTAATTGATTTCCGTCAGTTGCTTGACGGAAATCAATTAATTACTCTATATTTGAGTCATTTTAAATCACAAAATGATGGAAATAGTTAGATTGGGACTAGATTTAATATTACAAAAATTGCAACCTAATAAAGTAATTGTATTGTTAGGGGCAAGACGTGTCGGCAAAACGGAACTTATAAAAATGCTCATTGAGAAAGTAGATGAACAAGTACTTTTTTTAAATGGTGATGATATTGAAACCCATAATTTATTAGAAATTCAGAGCACGGCAAACTTCAAAAGACTTTTAGGTGACACCAAAATTCTGATAATAGATGAAGCTCAAGAAATTCCATCGATAGGCAAAAAACTAAAATTGATGGTAGATACCATCGAAGGATTGAAAATTTTGGTAACAGGTTCTTCTGCTTTTGAAATTAATAATCAGATAGGAGAACCTTTGGTAGGTCGAATGAAAACCCTTCATTTATATCCAATTTCCCAAATAGAATATTCCAAAACAGAAAACTTTCTACAAACCAAGAATAATTTAGAAGATAGATTAATACTTGGAAGTTATCCAGAATTAAGTCAAATAAGCAATAGAGAGGATAAAATAAACTACTTAAAAGAACTGGTAAATACTCAGTTATTACGGGATATTTTTGCATTTGAAGGTATTAAAAAAAGGGACAAAATTATTGCATTACTACAAATAGTTGCCTTTAGAACGGGTAGTGAATTATCTCTAGAAAGTGTGGGTAGAGATTTACAAATTAGTAAAAATACAGTCGAAAAGTATCTAAATTTATTTACCAAAGTTTTTATAATTTACAGTGTTTCGGGTTTTAGTAGAAATAGAGATAATGAAATCACCAAAATGAAAAAATGGTATTTTGTTGATAACGGCATAAGGAATGCCATCATAAACTCTTTTAATCCATTAAATATGCGAGAAGATGTTGGGAAATTATGGGAAAACTATTTAAACTCTGAACGAATAAAGAAAATGAGTTATACTGAAAATTTTGTAAACGAATACTTTTGGCGAACACATACTAAACAAGAAATAGACAGAATAGAAGAAAAGAATGAGCATTTATCGGCTTTTGAATATAAGTACGGAAAAGCAAAATCAAAAGCACCAACTGAATTTGTCAAATCATATCCAGATGCAAGTTTTGAAATCATCAATCAAGATAATTATTTGGATTATATATTGTGATGAATTGTCTGATTTAGACAACTACAATATACTTCTACTTCGGCGCTGTTTGTGTCGCTGAAAGCATCTCAGCAACTTTGTGTAGCGTACGCAGGGACTCTTTCAGAGTGACAAACTGTTAATTATAATTTACCCATAAAAACACAAAAAACCATCTCTATCAAAGATGGTTTTTTCAATATATAGCTACAATTACTTTTTCTCTACAAAAATAACATTATAATAGTCAGTACAATTCCGCCAACGGTGAAATACATTCCTTTTTTGAATATGGTAGTTTTAGGTGTAAACATCCAAAAAGTCGAAATCACAAAGAAAAGCAATGATAATCCAAAAAACACATTCAAAAAGAAAAGCGGTTCGCCAGTTTTTGCTTTATGCAAATGGTTCATTTTTTCTACAATAAAGGGTAAACTCGTTGTAGTATAGTCGGTTGCTCCAGTTTTTTTATTGTAAGTTCCTTCTTTGAAAAACACAACATCTCCTTCTTCTCGTTCTGCTTTAAATTTTCTAAGATGCAATTCTTTACCTAAATCTTCCCCGCTTAAATTGGGTGCAATTGTTTTAACAATATTTTTTTCTTGTTTTAAAAACGGAGTTTCTCTAAAAATTAATAGGACACCACTTATCGCATAAACAGCCATTATTCCTGAAAGGAAAAAGCCTAAATAACGGTGGATGATTCGCATTAAATTACTTGATTTCTTCTTTTTTGTCATTTTAATGTATGATTGTTTGTGTTTTATATTCAAAGGCGATAAAAATAGGTACTTCACATTATTTCTACCTATGACTTAAGAAAATTTTAAAGGTTTAATAGCTTTATTTTATATTCAAGTACAAAATAATCCAGCTTACAACAGTTTTAATTGCCAAAATCATCTTAGCAAAAGAGAGTAATAAAGGCACAAAAAAAATTCCAAAATTTGATTTTTCAATCGAATTTTGGAATTCAAAACAAGAAACGCATTTCTTATTTAGTTTCTTTTTTATCGCTATCTTCTTTTTTATCAGTATCAGCTTCGTCTTTGGCAGCGTTTTTAAATTCTTTAAGACCACTTCCTAAGCCTTTCATTAATTCTGGAATTTTTTTACCTCCAAAAAGTAATAATACAACTGCTAATATAACTAGGATTTCTGTAACTCCAAATCTTCCCATGATTGAATAATTTATGCCGAAGCCTATTTGTAATAAATCTAATGACAAAGGTAAACAGAATTACCCAATACAAACTCACCAAAATGGATTTTTTTATACCCCTTCAAGTTAAAAGTTTATTAAAAACAGTCCTATAAGTCACTCAAAATCACTCAAATTCATAATAGTAAAATTAGTTGGGCATGCCACCAGTAGCGCAAGGGGCTTATTTTTATTGCGCTCACAAAGCCCCTTACGCTACTGCTGTCGGGCTATACGCTCCGCCGAGGCGGATAGCTTCTATCCCTCATGCGCGCAAACTGGAGGTAAAAATATTTTTGATTGCAGACCAACGATTAACGATTTTAGATTTTATGTTAGTAAATAAAATTTCGCTTGTTTTTCGGTCTCGACCATCTGAAATGCTTCGCCAGTTCGCTATCGCTCGGGTCAAAATTAGTTAATCAAAAATCTGAAATTAATTTTATTTCCAATTTCCCAAAGGTTTAAAAAAACCAACACCCGTTTGGTTTACATTAATTATTATATTTGTGTCCTATAGAAAAAAAGATGTCTAAAAAAAGATTGAAACGCAAAAAGCTTCACAACAAATTATTCACAAAAAACCGGCTGGTGATTTTGAATGAAGATACGTTTGAAGAAATTTTTTCACTCAAATTGACTTTGATGAATGTCTTTGTAGTGGCAACACTTGGAGCTATTATTTTGATTTCTATCACCACTTTTATTATCGCTTTCACACCACTAAGAGAATATATCCCAGGGTATTCCTCATCCAAATTAAAACGGGATGCAACCGAGTTAGCACTAAAATCTGATTCCTTAATAATTGCTTTAAAGAAAAATGAAGCCTATATTCAATCCATTCAAAAAGTACTAAACGGACAATTAGAATACGCTAAATTCAATAAAGATTCGATTCTAAATGTAAGTGACGAGCCCGTTCTCCAATACAATCTCAATGCCTCCAAAGAAGAGTTGGAGTTAAGATCTAAAGTTGCAGCGGAGGAAAAAAAAGCAGCACAATTGTCCAAAACTAAAGGACAAACCACCAAAAAACCAAAATAGCATGTTTATAAAATCAGTAGCAGCCAAAATATTTGCAAAAAAAGTGTTCCAAAAAACACAACTTTGGGCAACAAATCCAGTGGCAACCCAGCAAGCTGTTTTTGAATCATTAATAAAAACAGCCAAAATAACCCAATTTGGTAAAGATCACCATTTTGAGACCATCAAAAATTACCAAGATTTTGCTACTCAAGTCCCAATTCGGGATTATGAGGATTTAAAAGTATATGTTGATAAAGTTGTCCATGGTGAAGAGAATATCCTTTGGCCAGGCAAACCACTCTATTTTGCCAAAACTTCAGGAACGACCTCGGGAGCCAAATACATTCCGCTGACAAAGGAATCCATGCCGTTTCATATTGAAGCCGCTCGTAATGCTATTTTGCATTATATACATGAAACGGGTAAAGCGGACTTTGTTTCTGGCAAAATGATTTTCCTCCAAGGAAGCCCCATAATGGAGGAAAAATACGGAATCCAATTTGGACGACTGTCTGGAATTGTTGCGCATTTTGTTCCAAAATATTTGCAAAAAAACAGAATGCCTTCTTGGGAAACCAACTGTATGGAAGATTGGGAAGCCAAGATTGACGCCATCGTTGCCGAGACTTACAACGAAAACATGACCGTGATTTCTGGAATTCCGTCGTGGGTACAAATGTATTTTGAGAAGCTGCACCAAAAAGGAGGGAAGCCCGTTGGTGAGATTTTCAAAAATTTCAATCTCTTCATTTACGGTGGTGTCAACTATGAACCTTACCGAGCAAAATTTGAAAATTTAATTGGTCGCAAAGTACCAAGTATCGAATTGTTTCCAGCATCGGAAGGTTTTTTTGCCTACCAAGATTCCCAAAAGGAAAAAGGAATGTTGTTGCTTTTGAACTCAGGCATGTTTTATGAATTTATAAAAAGTGACGAATTCTATTCAGAAAAACCAAGACGTTATACCATTGGAGAAGTTGAATTGAACGTAAATTATGTTCTAATTATTTCTACCAATGCTGGACTTTGGGGTTATAATATTGGAGATACCGTTCAGTTTACCTGCTTAAAACCATATCGTGTCATTGTATCGGGACGTATCAAGCATTACATTTCTGCTTTTGGAGAACATGTCATTGGCAAAGAAGTCGAGTCGGCACTACAAGAAGCAATGGAAGGAACGGAGGTTAGAGTGAATGAATTTACTGTGGCACCACAAATCAGCCCAATATCTGGGTTGCCCTATCACGAATGGTTTATTGAATTTGATCCCGAAGCCTCGGGAGAACCAACCAATATGCAAACTTTTGCGGAAGCGATAGACAATGCCATGCGTAAACAAAACATTTATTATGATGATTTGATTGTGGGAAACATTTTGCAAAAAGTAGTGATTACCAAAGTATCCAAAAACGGTTTTCAAGAATACATGAAATCGATAGGCAAATTAGGCGGACAAAACAAAGTCCCTCGATTATCCAATGATAGAAAAATAGTTGATTTATTACCTACTAAATTATGACAGAAACTAAAAATTTAAAGATTACTCGTGCCCAAGAGTCATCAGCTGCCATTGAGAAGTTGTACATTACCATGCGTCATTTATTCAACCGTGGGTTTTACAAGCCCATGGGAATTTCTGGTGATAGTTTAAGAGAGGCATTATTGACTCTAAGACCTGAAATTTACGGACATATAGCCGATGAAAAAGTAGAACTTAAAGGACTTTTATATGTGATAGAACGTTTACCAATGGGTATAGAAGAATGTCGTTTTATTAATTTAACGTCTCATGAAGGTTATGATAAATCACATTTTAAACCTATAATTCCACTCAAACGTAGACGCAATTGCTATCGTATTGACGATGATTTAATGCATATTGAAATCACCAGAGGACGTTCAGATATTTATGATATTTTGACACACTTGACTTTTATCTTTATTGAATCCCATAAAATTCGTCATCGGGTAATGCTGGATGATGGGGGAGAAATTTCTAGAGATTGGGAAAAATTAGAGCAAGCTGTTGCTCAAAAGAAAAAATTAACCTTGATTGAAAGGGAAAAAGCCATCTCCCATACAGCAAACGTTTTAGGAAGAACCTTTGAGGATATTTCAGATATTTATGATGCCTTTGGTACAGTATCGGTACCGGATCGTTTTTTACATATTATTTATTGGCTAGGAAAATTAGCTATCGAAGAAGTTACCGAAAATACCAAAAGAACGATTACCTTTAGCCCTATTTTGAGGGAGCGATTAGGACATCATATTCATGGTGAAATATGGGCAACACGTATTAAGGAAGTTTTAAAAGCCAACGAACTTTTAGACCGACCTATTCATGTGATTAGTGCCAATATGCATTCGGTGATGAATTCTATTTTTGCAGGTCAGGCTTTAAAATCCAAATTCAAAGAGTATTCAGATCTTTCCATATATGAAGAGTTGAGTAAGTCTGATTCGCAAGAATTACGTAAAAAAGTAGAAGTGGTCGCTAAAAAAAATGGGATGTATTTTCTACCGGACACTTCAGGTACTAATATTGACGTTCAGATTTTTGATACGGCTAAAATTAACTGGGAGAATACTTCATTCCCAAATACAGATTTAGAAGGTAAAGAACCCATTTTGATTGTAATGGATTATGCCTTTGGTGAACAAGCCTATGAAACCATTGATGAATTATTAAAACCGTATAAAAAGGATACTTTATTACAAGTTGAATCTGTATCTATTATGGGTAAAGCAGGAATTCTAGAAGGAGGTAAGGGAGATATTATGATTCCTAATGCCCATATCAATGAAGGAACGGCAGATAATTATTATTTTGAAAACGAACTAACAGCAACAATGTTTGAGGATAATGGAATTTCAGTTTTTTCAGGACCTATGGTTACCGTCTTAGGAACCTCATTACAAAACAGAGATTTATTGAAGTTTTTTCATGATTCTACTTGGGGAGTCATTGGGTTAGAAATGGAAGGTTCTCATTATCAAAAAGCGATTCAATCAGCCTCAAAAATTAGGAAGAGCATACCAAAAGATGTAAAAGTACGTTATGCCTATTACGCCTCGGATAACCCTCTGGAAACAGGAAGTACCTTAGCTTCAGGAGGACTGGGGACTACAGGCGTAAAGCCCACTTATTTGATTACCATTAAGATATTAGAACAAATTTTAAGACAATAAATCATCAATTGTTTTTTATTTAAGGTAAAAAGCCTTTTTTTTACAGAAGGTTACAATAAGAATACTAATCAATATATGAAACGAATACTAATTACAGGTTCTACAGGATTTTTAGGATCAGATCTTTGTGACCAATTTATTAATGGAGGATATTATGTAATAGATATGGATAATCTCATTACAGGAGATTTGAAAAATATTGAACATTTAATTAAATTAGAAAATTTTGAATTCTATCATCATGATATCACAAAATTTGTTCATGTGCCAGGCCAATTAGATTATTGTAATCTGATTATGTGTATCCAGTAAATATTGGAAATTCAGATGAAATCAGCAAGTTGATAGGAACCAATCACAAAATAGTTTATCACCCTTTGCCCGTTAATGACTCTTTACAAAGACAACCAGATATTACAAAAGCTAAAGAATTATTAGATTGGGAATACAAAGTAGATAGAGCAGAAGTAATGGCAATAACATACGAATATTTCAAATCATTATCCAAATAGGAATTGATGAAGGAAGAGCATAAAGATTTTTCAGATTATATAAAATAATTTTTTTAATGACAAAAGGAAGATATTCTGGTTACATAAGACCTTTTACTTATTTTATTGATTTAATACTAATAAATTTGTTATTTTATTATTGTATTGAATCAAAAATTGAGTTAATTAGTCATTTTTTTATTACATTTTCATGGTTAATAATTTCATGGAATATTGGTTATTATGAGGTATATCGATTTACTAAACCGTTAGAAATAGTCTCTAAAATATTTAATCAATTTCTAATTTTTACAATTCTTATTTTTGCCTATGCAGGATATATGGTTGAGAATGTAAGTATTTCTAAAAGTTTTAAATATGTAGTACTAGTTATTGCATTGACAGCAGTTTTAAAACTTTTTGTGTATTATTTTTTACAGTTTTTTAGAAGATTTTTGGGAGGAAATTTTAGAAAAGTTATTGTAATAGGAAGTGGTGAGGAAATAAAAGAACTCATCCAGTTTTTCAATGAAAATATAGACTACGGATATAAAATAGTGAATATTTTTTATGTTAATAAAGACAGTAATCTTCAAATTCAAAAAGCATTACAATACGTTCTTAATAATTATATAGATGAAATTTATTGTTCATTGGTTGATTTGGAAGTCAAAGATGTTATTTTGCTAGAAGATTTTGCTGATAAAAATTTAAAAACACTGAAATATATTCCTGACAGTAAAAATATTTTATTAAACAATATCAATTATGATTACTTAGGCTATATTCCGTTAATTCCCATGCGAGATATTCCACTTGACAATCCCAGAAATTATATTTTAAAAAGGGTTTTTGATATAATATTTTCGTTATTTATGATTGTTTTTGTACTTTCATGGTTGACGATAATTTTGACTATTTTAATAAAATTAGAAACTAAGGGACCTGTTTTTTTTAAGCAAAAAAGAAATGGAATTAACTATAAAGTGTTTATTTGTTATAAGTTCAGGTCATTATACGTCAACAAAAGTTCGGATACAGAATTGGTTACTAAATTTGATAAAAGGATTACAAAAATTGGTAAAATTATAAGAAAGACAAATATTGATGAAATGCCGCAATTTTTCAATGTCTTATTAGGTGATATGTCAATAGTTGGTCCTAGACCACAAATGATTTCGGTAAACGAGGATTATTTACAACGCATCGATAAATTTATGGTCAGACATTTTATAAAACCAGGAATAACTGGACTGGCACAGGTTAGTGGTTTTAGAGGTGAAATAGAATCGAATGAGGATATAGTTAATCGGGTAAAATTTGATGTTTTTTATGTAGAAAAATGGTCTTTTTTATTAGATTTAAAAATTATATTTTCAACTATTGTTTGCACCCTTGTTGGAGATAAAAAAGCTTATTAAAAATGGAAAGCTCCTTAGTTTCAGTAATTATTCCCACTTTCAATTCTCAAAAATTCATTGTAGAGACGATTGAGTCTGTGCAAAATCAATCGCATAAGAATTGGGAAATTATTATTGTTGATGACGCTTCTAATGATAATACAGTTCGACTAATCAACCAAATGATTCAAAAAGATTCGAGAATTAACCTTTATAAACTCGATAGTAACTCTGGTACTGGTGTAGCAAGAAATACTGCCCTAAAGTATGTTCAAGGAAGATATATTGCTTTTTTAGACGCGGATGATTTATGGAAGACAGATAAGCTCAAAAAACAACTTGATTTCCTTCAGGAACAAAAAATTCCTTTTACCTTTTCAGCCTATGATTGTATCGATGAAGAAGGAAAATCAATAAATAAAAGAGTCATTCCTCCCAAAAATTTAAGTTATAGGCAAGTATTTTTTTGCAATTATATTGGAAATCTTACAGGAATTTACGACACTCAGTTTTTCGGAAAAATTCCTATTTCACCTATACGTAAACGGCAAGATTGGATGCATTGGTTAGCAATATTAAAAAAAATTAAAAAAGCACAAGCCGTTCCTGAAAGTTTGGCTTTTTATAGAGTACGTCAAAATTCTATTTCGTCTTCAAAAATGGATTTGGTCAAACATAATTTTGCCGTATATAGAAAATATCACGGCTATAATTGGGTTGTAGCAATAGGTTGTATGATGGTTTTTTTATTTACACAATTAGCGATAAAACCTTTTTATATTAAGAAAGTATAAAATCCGACTTAAATTGCTTGAGCTTTCCTCTTTTAGATCTTTTTAAAGACTCTTTTTTTGTAAAAATGAAGTTCAAATTGGGTTCTAAATATAAATCGATAGCTTGTTGCATCTTTTCAATTTTAGCAGTACTTAATTCTGTTTCACTTACATATTTGATTTCGAAGCGGTCTAATTTTTTTTGATTAATAATAAACTCTTTGACATTGCCATCGTCTTCAATTATACTTTTGGTTATATAATAAAATATTAAGCCTGGAGACTTTTTTCCACTTGGAAAATGAACAATATCATTGGTTCTCCCAATGAGTTTTTTCAAAATAGGCTTGTCAAGTGTACTATTTTCGTCCAAAATGCCAATATCACCAATATCATAGCGAATAAATGGGTGTGCTTTGTTAAATAAGGAAGTGATTACTACACGACCCGCTTCTCCGTAAGGTAAAACAATATCATTATCATCTAGAATTTCAACATAAAGCGTTTCGGAATTGATTTGCCATTCGCCATTAGTGTTTTGAAATGCAATCAGATCTAATTCAGAGGCTCCGTATTCATTGACAATAGGGATTCCAAGTTGTATTTCTAGTAATTTTTTATCCTCTTCAAAAAGCATTTCTGAGGTGACCATGCAAACCTTCAAACTAGGACAGATATCTTTAAGAACGATATTTTTCGTTTGTAAAAATTTTGCAAATAAAACTATCGAACTCGTATATCCGTTGATGTAATCGAATTTTTTAGTTCGAAAACTAATTAAAAATAGTTCTAAATTTTCGTCTGAAAGATCAAATACTGAAAAACGATATCTACGACTTAAAAAGTCTTTTAGACGCTCTTTTGTGTTTCCAATAAAATCCTTTGGAATGCCATAAAACCGGGCTTGATATGAGGTGCTTAGGTTGATGTCGTACCAACCAAAACGCATAAAATTAGATGCCCAAGTCAAGGCATGGCAATATTTATCTTTGGCAAAAATAAAAGGAGTTCCACTAGAACCTGAAGTTTTATTTAAATAAACATTATTAATGTTGTACCCTTTTGATAATCTTTTCTTTAAAGATTGTTGTAGATTGGTTTTGTTTAAAACGGGAAGTTTTTCCCAATCTTGAAATGTAGAATTCCCGACAAGTTGTTTGTAAAAGGAATTGTTTTTCAAATGAAAATCAACAATTATTTTTTTTTGAATTTCTATAAAATTCGCTTTTTCATTTTCAGATAATTTGACAATTTTCTCCAAATCCGCTTTGGCTTTCTTTATAGGAAAGCTATTGAGCCTAAGAGATAAGTCAAAAAGTGAAAACATGCTATAATTTGTTTCTTCAAAAATAGTATTAAACCATTCTACTAAGTAGTATGAGTAGATATTTTTTTAAAATTAATTAATTTCATAGAGATATTGAATGAAAACGATCCAAATTATGGAATGGTTTAGATAATAATTGATTTTTGAAGGATTTAAAATCAATTTATTATTGGTATTAGATTCAAAACCAATTATTTTTGCACCATCATTTTAAAAATGAAAATAATCGACTAAAAATAATACACATGAATATTTTACTATTAGGTTCTGGAGGAAGAGAGCATGCATTTGCTTGGAAAATGATTCAAAGTCCGCTTTGTGACACGCTTTATGTGGCGCCAGGAAATGCAGGAACAGCTTCTATTGCAACTAATGTAGCGATTAGTCCAACTGATTTTGAAGCGGTTAAAGCTTTGGTTTTGGACAAAAACATAGAAATGGTTGTAGTAGGACCTGAGGATCCTTTAGTAAAAGGTATTTTTGATTTTTTCAAAAATGATGCTGAATTAAGTCAAATTCCAGTGATAGGACCATCAAAATTGGGTGCTACTCTTGAAGGAAGTAAAGAATTTGCCAAAGAATTTTTAGTAAAACACAATATTCCAACCGCTGCTTATGATAGTTTTACGGCAGAAACTGTAGAACAAGGTTGTACATTTTTGGCCACTTTAAAACCGCCTTTCGTATTGAAAGCAGATGGTTTAGCGGCTGGAAAAGGAGTGCTAATTATTCACGATTTAGCCGAAGCTCAAGAAGAATTGAGAAATATGCTAGTGAATCAAAAATTTGGTGATGCCAGTTCAAAAGTAGTTATTGAAGAATTTTTAGATGGAATTGAATTGAGCTGTTTTGTTCTTACGGATGGTAAAAGCTATAAGATTCTACCAACTGCCAAAGATTACAAACGTATTGGTGAAGGGGACACAGGATTGAATACAGGCGGTATGGGAGCTGTTTCTCCAGTATCGTATGTTGATGCCGTTTTGATGGAAAAAATCGAAACACGAATCGTTAAACCAACCATTGAAGGTTTTCAAAAAGATGGTATTGAATACAAAGGTTTTGTTTTTATTGGTTTGATCAATGTAAACAATGAACCTATCGTGATTGAGTACAATGTACGTATGGGTGATCCAGAAACTGAAGTTGTAGTTCCTAGGTTAAAAACAGATTTAGTAGAGTTATTTTTGGCTGTAGCCAATGAAAAACTAGATGAAATCACTCTTGAAGTAGATGAAAGAAGTGCCACTACAGTAATGCTTGTTTCTGGAGGTTACCCAGAAGAATTTGAAAAAGGGAAAGTAATTACGGGACTAGAAAACGTTACCGATTCTATCGTATTTCATGCGGGTACTACATTAAATGGAGATTCAGTAGTAACTAATGGAGGACGCGTTATGGCAATTACTTCTTACGGTGATAATTTTCAAGAAGCCTTGAAAAAGTCTTATGCAAGTGTGGATAAAATCCAATTTGAGAAAAAGAATTTTAGAAGAGACATCGGAAACGATTTACTCTAAGGGATAAAAAGAATCCTCAATCTATATAAAGATTGAGGATTTTGTTTTTATTTCAAGAATGAATGTGCTGTAGTATCTTGATTTTCAGTTCCTGCTTCATCAAATATTCTTAGTTGTTTGATCCAATATACCATTGCAGCAGCACATATAATCATGAATACCCAGTTAATGGTATTCGCCCCAAACCATGTTTTAAGTTCAAGAGAACGTAAAAAATCTAAAGGAGCAAATAAGATATTTACAAATAGGTATTGAATTCCTTCGAAAAATGTTTTCATATCGGTAAAATTATTTTGTTTTTTTTATTTAATTCAAGTGTAAATATCTTTTTTAAAAGAATCTTTTTCAACTTAACGCTTTCCTTTTTAAACAAGTCTTATATTTACAGTCACAAAAGTATAAAATATCCTTATGATAACAAGTGTTTTTAAAAAATCTACACCATTAAATTTTTCCTTGGTAGTAATTTTAATACTGGTTTTCTTTTCCGTCTATCAAATTCAAGATATTTCTTGGGTAAATTCTACTATTTTGATTTTTGAAAAAGTAGGAATATTGTCGGTAACAATCATTTCAGTTTTTATTACGAGTTTCATTTCTAAAAAAAACGGTCTCTCTAAAGACAGTAGTTATCCTATATTGTTTTATTTCTTACTATTTTCTTTTTTCCCCTCTTTATGGAATAATTTGAATTTAATTTTGGCTAACTTTTTTGTGCTTTTAGCTTTACGAAGATTAGTTTCCTTACATTCCTTAAAAGCCTCGAAAGAGAAAATATTCGATGCTTCACTTTGGATATTTGTGGCTTCGTTATTCCATTTTTGGTGTATTTTATATATTGCCTTAGTTTTTATTTCTATTATGTTCCACGTGGCAAGGGATTATAGAAACTGGATTTTACCGTTTATTGCATTTTTTACTGCAGGAGCACTTTTTTTACTTTTCTCAATTGTATTCAATTTAGATGGGGTTGCCTACATTAGTAATAGCGTATTAACTAATTTTGAAATTAGTTATTTCACAAATAATTATCAAAACATAGCCTTTTCTATTTATGCCACCGTAGCTTTGTTTTTTGTAATATCCGTGGTAGCTACCTTTGGCTCAAAGCCTTTAATAACACATGCCACTTATAAAAAAATAATAGCATCATTTTTTATTGGGATAATTATTTTTATTATTTCATCTAATAAGAGCAATGATTTGTTAGTGTTTACTATTGCACCATTAGCAATTATGGCTACTAATCATATAGAGTTGCCACAGGTAAAATTGAAACAAGAAATAGTTTTGGGTGTTTTAATTCTTTGTAGTTTGTTTGCTTTTTTCTCTCAACTATAATTTAGTTCCATACCCTAAATCACCGGCGTCTCCTAATCCAGGAACAATGTAAAATTGATCATTTAGTTTTTCATCTATTGAAGCAATCCATAGATGACAATTTTTAGGTAATTTTTCTTCAAGATGAGCAATACCTTCAGGAGCAGCAATAACAACTCCGATATGAATTTCTTTTGGAGAACCTCTTTCAATTAATTTGTTAAACACAGCAACTATGGATTGTCCCGTAGCAAGCATGGGATCAACTAGCAATACATATTTTGAATTAATGTCGCCAACGGCTTGGTATTCTACTCTAATTTCAAAAAATTCGTCATGGTTGGGATGGTACCTGAAAGCTGATATAAATCCATTATCAGCTTCATCAAAGTAATTCAAAAAACCTTGATGAAAAGGCAATCCAGCTCTTAGAATAGAACAAATCACAATAGGATCTTGGATTTCAGTACTAGATTTTGTCCCTAATGGTGTTTGAATTTCAATAGGATTGTAGTCGAAATTTTTACTAATTTCATACGCCATAATTTCCCCAATGCGTTCGATATTTCGGCGAAAACGCATACGGTCTTGATGGATATTTACATTTCTGATTTGTGCCAAAAAATGATTCAACACACTATTTTTTTCAGATAAATGATGAATTTTCATAGTAAAAACGGCTTTTTTGAATTAGAATCAGAAAGTTTAATTCTAATTTTTTTATAAAAGTATAAAAAGTATCTTTGCTTATATAAAATATAACGATATGTTTTCAAAACTAGCTTATTCCGTTTTCGAACAAAGTATTAAAGATTATCATCAATATGATAATGTAGATCAACCGATAAACAATCCTTTTCCAAAAGATCAATTTGAGCATTTGCTTTATTTGAAAAATTGGATTGATACAGTACAATGGCATTATGAAGACATTATTCGTGACCCAAATATAGACCCAGTAGCGGCCTTGACTTTGAAGCGTAAAATTGATGCTTCTAACCAAGAACGTACAGATATGGTGGAATACATCGATGGTTATTTTTTACAAAAATACAGTAAAGTAGAAGCTAAAGTAGAAGCGAAAATTAACTCTGAAAGTCCTGCTTGGGCATTTGATAGATTGTCAATCTTGGCCTTGAAAATTTACCACATGAACGAAGAAGCTACTCGTGCCGAAGCTTCACAAGATCATAGAGATAAATGTCAAGATAAATTGAACATTCTATTGGAGCAAAGAACTGATTTATCAACTGCAATCGATGATTTGTTGACTGATATCTCAAATGGTGATAAATTCATGAAAGTGTACAAGCAAATGAAAATGTACAATGATGATGAATTGAATCCTGTTTTGTACCAAGGAAAGAAGTAATTGAGACATATTTTGTCGCAAAAACCACAACATATAGCCGTTATGAGACTATCCGCAATGGGAGATGTCGCCATGACGGTTCCTGTTTTACGAGCTCTGGTATCTAAATATCCAGAGGTCAAATTAACGGTAGTTTCACGCCCTTTTTTTAAACCTTTTTTCGAAGGAATTCCGAATCTTACTTTTTTTGCTTTTGACGAAAAAGGAAGGCATAAAGGTTTTCCAGGATTGGTGCGATTATTTCAAGAATTAAAAAGATTAGATATTGACGCTTTCGCAGATTTGCACAATGTATTGCGTTCTAAAATCGTTCGTACTTTTTTTAGTTTAACGGGAAAAAAAGTAGCTTCAGTAAACAAAGGAAGAGCTGGAAAAAAAGCTTTGACTAGAGCCGAAAATAAAGTTTTTCAACAATTGCCTACCATGCTTCAAAGACATGCCAAAGTCTTTCAAAAATTAGGACTTTCTATTGATTTATCGAATCCTGAGTTTCCCGAAAAAGCTATTTTAAGCCAAGATTTATTGAAACTTACAGGAGATTGTAAAACAATAATAGGAGTCGCTCCTTTTGCACAATACGCATCCAAAGTCTATCCTCAAGACTTGATGCAAGAAGTGATTGATTCATTGGCAGAAAATGAAGATTATACCGTTCTCCTTTTTGGTGGTGGAAAGTCAGAAATCGAAATTTTAGAAACTTTTGCAAAAGACAAAGCCAACGTTATCAATGTAGCTGGTAAAGTCAAATTTCAAGAAGAATTGCAATTAATAAGTAATCTTGATGTGATGCTTTCTATGGATTCAGGCAATGCACATATTGCTGCCATGCTAGGAGTGAAGGTCGTTACACTTTGGGGAGCAACACATCCTTATGCGGGATTTTTACCATTCAATCAATCACTTGATAATGTTTTGGTTCCTGATAGAACTCAATATCCTTTATTGCCCACTTCGGTTTATGGGAATAAACAAGTAGCAGGTTATGAGAATGTGATGCGAACCATTCCAGTTCAAGATGTGGTTCATAAAATAAAGGCCAATTTATAGCTATAAATAAAGCACGATCTGGATTTCCTAAACTTATTTTTTACTTAAAATTGACCTTAAATTATTTAATATTTAAAAATTTTATTGTAGGTTGTTTTGTATATATTTGTTGTTTTATTTTAAACAACTAATTTGTTAAAAACATGAAAAAAGCAATATTATTTTTGAGTCTATTTTCGTCTCTATTTTTCTTTGGTCAAGAACAAAAAACAACTTCATTGTTAAAAAACGAAATCAAAGCTAATGCTTTGTTTTTGGTAATTGGAGCAACTGAGTTTACTTATGAGCGAATATTGTCAAATGATTCGGGAGTTGGTATTTCCGTCTTTTATGCAAAACAAGATGATGCTGATTTAAATTTCAGTTTGTCTCCTTATTACAGAGCTTATTTTGGTGAAAAACCAGCTGCAGGATTTTTTGTAGAAGGATTTTCTATGTTAAACTCTGGAAAAAAAAGCGTGTACGTTGATTATGTATATAATAATAATACGCAAACGTATAGCAGTACAAACAGAGGCGGTGAATCATTTACGGATTTAGCATTAGGTTTTAGTGTTGGTGCTAAATGGATTCATCCTAGAGGCTTTGTCTTTGAATTCAGTGGAGGTATTGGTAGAAATTTAATAGATAGCAATAGTCCAGAAGTAGTAGGAAGAGGTGGTATCAGTTTAGGGTATCGCTTTTAGTAAAAAACATAAAAACGGTCTCAATATCTAGAAGGATGTTGAGACCGTTTTTATTTGGAATAAGGAATACAAGTTACACTGCAAACCCTAATTTGGCACGAACTCTTTTCAAAACGCCAGTCGCAACTGCAGAAGCTTTGTTGGCTCCTATCTCCAATAACGCATCTACTTCCGGCAGGTTTTCCAAGTAGTAATTGTATTTTTCTCTTTCGGTCTTGAATTTTTCTACAATCAGCTCAAACAAAGCTTGTTTAGCATGTCCATAACCGTAATTTCCCCCTATGTAATTGGCTCTCATGGTTGCCAATTGTTCTTCATTGGCTAATAACGAATAGATCGCAAATGCATTGCAAGTATCTGGATTTTTAGGTTCTTCTAGTGGTGTACTATCCGTTTCTATCGCCATGATTTGTTTGCGCAACGCTTTATCATTCAAAAATATATTGATGATATTATTCGCAGATTTACTCATTTTGCCACCATTTGTACCTGGTATCAACATGCTATTTTCTTGAATTTTAGCTTCTGGTAACACAAAAGTTTCTCCCATTTGGTGGTTGAAACGAGAGGCTACATCACGAGTAATTTCAAGGTGTTGTAATTGATCTTTTCCTACGGGAACTACTTCGGCATCGTACAATAAGATATCGGCTGCCATAAGCATTGGGTAGCTAAACAAACCAGCATTTACATCATCCAATCGATCTGCTTTATCTTTGAAAGAGTGCGCCAATGTCAAACGTTGGTACGGAAAAAAGCAGCTCAAATACCAAGTTAACTCAGCAGTTTGCGGCACATCAGATTGTCTGTAAAAAGTAACTTTATCCACATTCAATCCACAAGCCAACCAAGCGGCAGCCGTACTGTAGGTATTGTTGCGTAAGGTTTCGCCATCTTTTATTTGAGTGATCGAATGCAAATCGGCTATAAACAAGAATGATTCGTTTTCTGGATTGTTTGATAATGCAATTGCAGGAATGATTGCGCCTAGTAAATTGCCTAAATGTGGTGTTCCGGTACTTTGTACACCGGTAAGTATTTTTGCCATTATTTTATTTTATGTACCATTATATTTGTTTAAAAAATGTCAAATTAAAACATTAGATTATTTTTTAAACCATTAAGAAATTAAGACTTAATAAACTTAATTTCTTAATGGTTTAACTTTTAAAATTGTTTGGTCTGATATTCTTTATTTAAAACAGTAATTTGTTTTTAAATTCTAATTGTCCCCAAATTTAATTGTTTTTGATAAAACTAACGTACTATTCCTTATTTTTGAACTCATGAAAGGGATAAAAATTATTTTTTGGACATTGTGGAGGATATGGTTTTACGTAGTCATGGCTATTCCTATCTTGATTATGTTTCCGTTTTTGGTCATTTCTATCTTTTCGTACAAAGGATATCCTTATTTTTTTAGGATGGCTCGTATTTGGGCGAAGTTTATTCTTTTTGCAATGGGTTTTTATTATTTAGTAAAAAAAGAACAAAAATTAGATCGCAAAAAAAGTTATATGATTATTGCCAATCATACTTCCATGACAGATATTATGTTAATGTTGGCTGTGGTCAAAAATCCTTTTGTTTTTGTAGGCAAACAAGAATTGGCTAAGATTCCTTTGTTTGGGTTTTTCTACAAACGTACTTGTATTTTAGTAGATAGAAATTGCTCTAAAAGTAAAAATGAAGTTTTTAAGCA
Organism: Flavobacterium ovatum; assembly: GCF_040703125.1. Lineage (NCBI taxonomy): Bacteria > Pseudomonadati > Bacteroidota > Flavobacteriia > Flavobacteriales > Flavobacteriaceae > Flavobacterium > Flavobacterium ovatum. The sequence continues at coordinate 818,809 of NZ_CP160035.1, read as the reverse complement.
GGCTCAAAAGAGATTAAGTAGAGGATTGAGCGTTTGTATTTTTCCCGAAGGTGGCGTTCCAAATGACGAATCTGTTGTGTTAGACACGTTCAAAGATGGAGCTTTCCGATTAGCGATAGAGCACCAAATCCCAATTGTACCTATTACTTTTGCAGATAATAAAAAACGATTTTCATATACTTTTTTCAGCGGAAGTCCTGGGATTATGAGAGTGAAAATTCATTCGCCTATTGATACTCAAGGAAAAATACCATTAGAGCGTAAAGCCCTTCGAGAAGAAACACGTACAGTGATACTGAAACAGCTTCTTGAATTTAATTTTAAAAGCGGTAACTCACCCCAGAGTACAAGCCTAGAAACACTGGCTTAAAATTATTGGAATTAGATGAAAAAGTATTCCATTGGTATTTGACCATGGGTTCAAAATGAAATTGAAGAGATGGAACCAATTGGTAGTTAAATCCAACTCCAAAATTGGAACTCAAGTGAATTTTATTCAAATTATTGGCTTCGCCCAATTCAAGATTCGATTCAGAAGATATTAAAGAGATTTTGTTTTCATTCAAGAATAAGGTACTAAACCCTCCAATAATACTAATACCTATTTTTTTATCCAAAAGAGCATATGAAACCTCCATTGGTAATTCAAAATAACCCATTTTTTGATTGATGGCTCCGTTTTCTGTTTTTTGAATATTTTTCTCAGCCGATGATAAGGTATTAAATCTGGCTTCGTTTTTTACTTCAATGACATTATTAGGGTCGTAATTAATACTTGCGATACTATTGGTCACTAAACTGGGAGCATATATAATATCATTGGTGTTATAGTCCAAAGCTACTTTATTGATTCCAGACCGGATGGTCAATTTTGAAGTTAAAGCGTACTGAACTCCCAACCCAAAACTTAAACTTGTTTTTGCACTTTTATCATTATTTGAAAACTGATTATCAATAGCTGATCCTCCCGAATTAGTTTGAAGATACACTGGAGCAACGTTAGGAGATATTTGCCATTTACTTTTACTGACTTCGGCCAAATCATTTTTATTTTCTGTTTTATCTTTTAAAAGCTCTTCCAGTTCATTCGTTCCATCCGAAGTTTTAGTAACAGTTTCTTTTAAATTAGTAGTCGCAATATTTTTATTTAAATCATCAGTCTTGATTTTACTTTTATCGATAATAACTAATGGATTAGCAATTGTTTTATTGTTATTTTGAGTTGCGTTTGTTATTGCATTTTCTTGTTGTAACGCTGCTTTTCTTTTGGTTGTTGAATCTAAATTTGTGAAACCTTGCGTTGTTTTTATATGCGAAGTAGTGCGTAATTTTTCAGTTGACGCATTATGATTTGTTATTGATTTTTCAGTTGTTGAAATTCTTACTACTTCTTGATTATTCTCTTGGACTACTTTATTTTCATCAACAATACTTCGTGTTTTTTCAGGAATAGTTTTATTTACTACAGTGTTATTTGGAGTAATAAAATCTTTATTTCCAATTATTTTGACACCAAAAATACCTAAGAGTAAAGTAGCAGCAATGCCCGAATATTTTAACCACAAAGGAATTACACGTCTTTTTTTCTTGTCGTTATTTAATTCTGCAGCGATGTTGCACCAAACCTGTTCGTTTGGTGCTGCTTCAAAATCTTTTAATTGTTCTTGAAACAATCGGTCTATATTTTTTTTCTCTTTCATTGTGCCGATGATTCTTGAGGGTTGTTGTTTCGATTTTCGATTTTTTCTTTCAATAGAAGTCGGGCTCTGTGTAAATTCGATTTTGTAGTTCCTGTTGAAATGGAGAGCATTTCACTAATTTCTTGGTGAGAATAGCCGTCTAATACATACAAACTAAAAACGATTCGGTATTGATGCGGCAGTTCTTGAATGATTTGTAACAAATAATCGAGTGGTATGGCTTCTTCTTCAAATTCGATTTCAACAGTTGCAATAGATTCGTTCAATACTTCCATATAATGAACTCCTTTGTACTTTTGGAGTGCATTATTGATCATAATACGCTTGCACCAACCTTCAAAGGAGCCTTTGCCGGAGAACTGTTCTATTTTTCGAAAAATAATCAAAAAACCATCTTGTAAATTGTCCTGCGCGTCTGCGTAGCTATTAGAATATTTCAAACTGACTCCAAAGAGCTTTTTCACGAACAAATTGTAGAGTTGTTCCTGTGCCTTGGGGTTATTTTTTTTACATTCTTTAATGATTTCTTCTACTATCACAGAATTCTACTATTGATTATTCAGTTACTTGAATTTCAACTTCTTCAAATAAGTTAGTGCCATCAGTATCTTTTCCTTTGTAAAATTTAAAGATGTATGAGCCTGTTTCACTGGCTATAAAGTTAAAGGATGCTTCAGATAAAGGCGGTACTTCAGTAGTGCATACTTCGTTATCTTTTACTGCAGTTTGGATGGCGATAGTTCTAGTATTAAAATCTTTTGTATAATAAATACCTTGATACAAATGACAAGCAGTAGGTTTTTGGTACTTTAATTTGATTTCATATGTTTGACCCAAAGTAAAAGTGGCAGGAACTTCATAGCTTTCTACAGGAAGCACATGAAAGGTGTAGGTGTCAGAAGGAACATTGTCTTTAGTACAACTTATGAGTACCGTCATTAAAGCGAATAATAATAAAATCTTTTTCATTTTTCAAATTTTAGGGTTAATAGTATATTCTTTTAAGATGAAAATGTTTGAGAAAGGTTGCGTCTTTTTTCAAAAAACGATAGATAAAGATAAAAAAAATGCTCGAATTCACATTCGAGCATTTTTGTATTGTTATTATAAAGGATTAGTTATCTGCCAATTCTTTAATTCTAGCTTTAATTTTCACTTCCAATTCATCTGCTAATTCAGGATTGTCTTTGATTAAAGATTTAACAGCATCACGACCTTGCCCCAATTTGGTATCACCGTAGCTAAACCAAGAACCCGCTTTTTTCACGATTTCAAATTCAACTGCTAAGTCTAAGATTTCACCTGTTTTAGAAACTCCTTCACCATACATGATGTCAAATTCTGCCGTTCTAAAAGGTGGTGCTACTTTATTTTTTACGATTTTAACTTTCGTTCTATTTCCTAGTACGTTGTCACCATCTTTAATTTGAGTAGAACGACGAATATCCAAACGTACCGAAGCGTAAAACTTCAAGGCGTTACCACCCGTTGTTGTTTCGGGATTTCCAAACATCACACCAATTTTCTCTCTCAACTGGTTGATGAAGAAAACCGTACAGTTTGTTTTACTAATTGTTCCTGTTAATTTACGCAAAGCTTGAGACATCAAACGTGCGTGTAATCCCATTTTAGAATCACCCATTTCACCTTCAATTTCACTCTTTGGAGTCAAAGCAGCAACCGAGTCAATAACCACGATATCAATTGCTCCAGAACGAATCAAGTTCTCGGCAATTTCAAGGGCTTGTTCCCCGTTATCTGGTTGTGAGATGATTAAGTTTTCTATATCAACACCTAATTTTTCTGCATATCCTCTATCAAAAGCGTGTTCAGCATCAATAAATGCTGCAATTCCACCTGCTTTTTGAGCTTCAGCAATCGCGTGAAGTGTCAACGTTGTTTTACCAGAAGATTCTGGTCCGTAAATTTCAACAATACGACCTCTAGGGTAACCGCCTACTCCTAAGGCTAAATCGATACCCAAAGAACCTGAAGAAATGGTTTCGACTTCCACAATTGCTTTGTCCCCCATTTTCATCACCGTACCTTTTCCGTAGGTTTTGTCTAGTTTATCAAGCGTTAATTGCAACGCTTTTAATTTGGCTTCTTTCTCTGAACTCATCGTCTCTTTTACCTTTTCTTTCATTAATTTGTGTTGTTTTTGCACTCTAATAAACTGACAATAAGGGTAATTGTAGTGTCAATTTGGTTTTTATTTATATCTAAAGTTCCGTAAAAATACTTCTTTTTTTGGTCAAAAATTTCAGTTTTAAGAATAATTTTTTTCTTTTTTTTAAGGAGCTATTCCTGCTATACCTTTCAAGCTTCATGGTCTTCAAACCCTTTTTCTAAGTATAGACATGAGCTTCTCCTGAATTGCGTGGAGTCGCTCTGTCGTTACAAGAAAAAAGGGGTTTTCATACCATAAAGGCTTTTCTTCCGATCGTTCGGAACTGTCAGGGCTAAAAGACGATTGGGATTTTGAATAATACTATTTTATCATTGAATTTACTGTTTTGAATTTTGTCACATCGAGGAGTAATTTTTATTCTAAAAAAAGCAATATAAAATGACGTTATTTGAATGTTAGCACTTCTAATTCCCCTCTTGAGAGGGGCTAGGGACGTGTTTTTTTAAGTACCTGTAAGTCAGGTATTTGAACTAAAACGTCATAGGTAGCGAAGTCGAGATTATTTACTATTCCATAGAGCGAGGTTTCGACTTTAGCCTGTACTGAGCGATAGTCGAAGTGCTCAACCAGACAATCATGAACCATTATATAACAGTAAATTCAAAACCAAAATGGACAAACAATTAAATAATTAGTAAAGGACTTTTGTTTCATTTTCTATCATTTATATGTTTTAACTTGAAACATTTTGTATATTTGTAAACTAACTAAAGTATTCAAAATCATGATGTTTCAAATTTCACAAGATCAAATAGGGGAACGAATTGTTGCGCTAAGAAAGAGAAAACAATTATCTCAAGAAGACCTAGCGAAGCGGATAGGTATTTCTAGACCTTCTTTAACTCAAATTGAATTGGGGAAAAGAAGTCTGAATGTACTAGAGTTGCAAAAGCTTGCACAAGTACTCCGTTTTTCTCTTGACGACTTTATGTCTGAAAATTTTTCAGCCGAAACTTTAAGTTTTTCCGAAGAGGAGAAAATAGAAACAGCAGCCGAAAGAATTTCAGTTCCTTCGTTGAATGTTGGTAAAATGAAAAATATTCTGCTGTACATTTTGGAGCATTGCGCTGGCAAACCCAATGTTGGAGAAACGGTTTTGTATAAGTTGCTCTATTTTTCAGATTTTAACTATTACGAATTGTATGAAGAGCAAATGACCGGTGCTACTTATAGAAAATTGCCTTTTGGTCCAGTTCCTCAAAACTTAGACAGCATTCTGAATGATATGATCGAAAGTAATCAGATTCAGCGATTGAAAACCGATTATCACGGCTATCCCCAAACCCGTTATATCCCATTGCAAAAAGCAGATTTGACAGAATTGATGGCTAGTGAAAAAGAAGTTATTGACAGAGTCATTGAGCAAATGAGTGATTGGTCAGCTTCTGCAGTTAGTAACTACTCTCATAAAGACATTCCTTGGATAGTTTCAAAGGAAGGGGAAGACATCAATTATGAACTGGCTTTTTATCGTGAACCGCCATTCTCTGTTAGAAACTACCAAGAAGAGGATGCGTTATGATTATATTCGAAGAGATTGCTCCCTATAATAAGGATTTTAAAAATCTTTTAAAGAAGTACAGAACCTTAGTTGATGATATTCAAACAGTAAAAAGAATATTAGAAATTCTTCCAGAGGATAGACCGCCATTTAGTTACAGAATAGATAATCTAGGTATTGCAAATTGTGTCATCAAAATAAAGAAGATTGCCTGTAAATCCCTAAAAGGAAAAGGAGTTAACTCAGGACTACGATTGGTTTATGCTCATTTCAAAGAAGAAGAACGCATTGTATTTATTGGGCTTTATCACAAAAATGATAAAGAGAATGAAGACAGAGCGCGGATTTTGGAGTATTTTGGGTAGGGATGTAGGTTTTAATTTATGGCTTTTGCACCGAATTTCAGCGGAAGTTTTAATAGAAACTTGAACTATATACTTTTTAGAGCAAAACAATAACATATTATATTGAAAGAAATTTTTTCTGATTACGGAAAACCGTAATGGATTTAATTTTCTTCTTCATAAATTTGACATAGTAACTAATATTTGTCAACCTTTTCTTTAAACATAGGCAGTAAAATTTCGACAATATTTATTTGTGCTATTTTGTTTATATATTTGAAAAATGTATAAATAAGCAACAATACCAAATGAAAGAAATATTAGAAATTATTTATAAGAACTGTACTGAACAAGAAAATGATAGTTTTACTGACAAATGAAAAATAGAAGAACAGCATCCATATTTGCATTATTTTTTGGAGGAATTGGAATTCATAGATTCTATTTAGGACAGACAGTAAAAGGTGTTTTGTCAATACTTTTTTGTTGGACCTATATTCCTTTATTGATTGGTATAATTGATTCTCTAATATTTATAACAATTTCAGATGAAAAATTCAATTTTAAATATAATACACAGAAAAAAAGTAAGCGGAATTTTTTATTAAAAGAAAAATTGAAAGATATCAAAGTTTCTCAAATGACTTTAAGTTCTAAAGACCTTAATCAGTCTAATTCAATTATAAACCAAGTTACTACTATTATTCCTTCAGATAATTTGAAATACAATATCGATGTCCCTAAATGGAAACACAAATATATTTACTCATATTCTGAAATAAATAGAGCATCTAGTGAACAAATTTTTTTTTATGAAATATTTAAAGATCAGTTTTTGAATAATGTTTTTATTGATTTGGATGGTAACACAAATTACGCATTCATCTTGTTATTTGATCTTTTAAAGGAATATGAAAATCACAAAAACATAGGGGAACTTGAGGAACAATTTAAAAATTTAGGAATACATTATCCCAAAACAAAGTCATATTGTTCTTCTTTTCTAGTCCAGAAAACATCAACAATTGATTTTGGATTACATTTAGACGAAAATTCAGATACTATAAAAAAGCCATATAACAATGCAGTTTTTTCTATAAACACAGATTATGAAAATATAATAAAAGAGGAAAAGGCATTACAAAATGAATCAATTTCAAATATTATTGATATTTTACAGAATGATAAAATATCAGATGATTTTCAAAATATTCAAAATGATGAATCAGTAATTGATATTACGAATGAAAATTATAAGATAAAAAAAGAGAATCTATTAGAAGTACTGAAGGTTCCTTATTGGAAGCAAAAATATATTTATTATTTTTCTGAAATCGTTCGAGCTTCCAATGAGCAAAAACAGTTCTATTCTATTTTCAAAAGCAACTTTTTAAATGGTGTTTACCTTAACTTGGAGGGAAATACAAATTATGCTTTTATATTACTTTTCGATTTATTAAGTGAATATGAAAATCATAAAGATATTTTTAAACTTGAAAATGAAGGTAAAATATTAGGGCAACATTATCCTGTAACAAAACCTTATTGTGATTCTTTTTGTAAACAGAAGAGAGAAAAGTCTAATTTAAATACATTTAAGAATGAAGATGTATATTCGTATGAAGAGTATTGGAAACTAGGAATCAAATACAAGGAAAAACTAAAACTGAACGAAGAAGAGATACAACTTCTTAATAATATTGATAACCCAAGTAATAGATTTTTTGATATTGAATATTGTTCACTTGAAATCACTAAACTATATATTTCTTTAATGTCAGAATTAGAAATCAAGTATATTGAAGAAGGAACGAATTTAAATACTGAATTTTCAACTGTTGCAAAGTTGCTTACAGAAAGGCATCTTAATTATGATGCAGGAACTGAAAATTATAATCATTATTTAAACTTAGCAATATATGAAATTCATACTAATATTTTTAAACATTGTGAAAATGCTGTCCGTGAATATTATGGGCATAAACGAAAATTAGATATTAATATCTATAAAAAAGAGGATACAGAAATTATCTATGAGACTAAGGTAATTTCTAAGGTCAGAAAATTAATTGTTTTATTAATTTCTAAAGTTTCTCTTCCAGATGAAGCAACTGAGGTTGAACTATATTCACAAAACACAAATCGTTGGAAAATTAAGTTTGAGGAATTAACGACAAATTATAATGAAAATTCTAGAGAATTTATTGACGCTATTTATTCTCTTGCAATACTAAATGAAAAAAATCCTTCAATTGAAAATATATTTTTTGAAGCTTCAAAGTTTATATCGAAATACGATAAAGAAACATCTCTAACTTTTTATGTTTGTTATTTGTATTACGATTTGGAATCTAACAATTTCAATAATAAACAGTTGCCAAAAACCATCAAAAAGACTTTGTTTAATACAAATGAGCAATCGCTAATTTTTGAAAATATTATTAGTGGATTAATTGAAGACAGGAATGTTGACAAAGCTCTAGACCTAATCTCTAATGTATACAAAGTTAAACGAAAAATAATTCAACTTGATAGAACTTCGATCAAAGAAGTTATAGAACAACATTCAGAAACTGTTGATCTTTTAAATGAATATTTAAAAGATGACTTAGATGAAGAAGTTTCCGTAATAGAATTTGAAGATGTAAATAAACATGAAATTAAAATTGAAATTCCTCAGATGAATAAAGAACTTTACAAGTCAACATTCATAGATGAAATAAAGTTTACCGAAATACATATAGCCACATTAGAATTATTTGCTAAAAACAACTTCTCAATTTCACAAATTGATTTTGAAATATTTGCAAAATCAAAGGGACTATTTAAGAACCAATTAATAGAAAGCATTAACGACATTTGTTATGACCTTTTGGACGATGTATTAATTGAGGAAGAAGATGATTTTTATATTATAAACACAGACTATTTTCAAAAAATTTCTATAAAATGATAAAAAATATTAAACCTAAAGAAGCGACATCAATTATCAATTCATTAATTGGAGGAGTAGTTCCAAAAATTGGTGTGCAGCATATTGCCGTTGGCCGTTCAGAAGAAATTAATGCAGTTGTTACTGCCTTAGATGATGTCAAAAATGGTCATAGTATGGTGAAATTTTGGATTGGTGATTTTGGCTCAGGAAAATCCTTTATGCTTCACCTGCTAAATACTGTTGCCTTAAAGCAGAAATTTGTTGTAGCTAACGCAGATTTTACTCCAGATAATCGTTTGTATTCTAATGATGGAAAAGCGGTTGCTCTTTATACCGCCATTATGGATAATGTTTCCATTCAGACAAAGCCTGAAGGTGGAGCATTGCCAACACTATTAGAAAAATGGATTGAGCAGGTTGTTACTAAAACAGCTGAAGAAAATAATATTTCATTGACTGAAATTCGCAATGAAAATTATTTAAGTATGATTCAGACTAATATTATGAAAACCATCAACGAAATTACTGATGTTGGTGGTTTTGATTTTGGATTGGTTGTAATGAAATATTATGAAGGTTATATTAAAGACGATGAACAATTACGAAGAAATGCCTTAAAATGGTTAAAGGGTGAATACAGAACCAAAACTGAAGCGAGGCAAGATTTAGGAATTAGAGAAATTATCAATGATCTGAATTATTATGACATGCTTAAAAATTTCTGTAAACTATTTGTTAGTATGGGGTACAGTGGTTTTATGGTTAATCTTGATGAAGCTATCAATCTTTATAAAATTTCGAATTCTGCTATTAGAGAGAAAAATTATGAAAAAATATTAACCATTTACAACGATTGTTTTCAAGGAAAAGTTGCTAATTTATTTTTCAACTTTGCAGGTACAAAGGAAGTTTTAGAGAATCAACGTAGAGGCTTTTTTAGTTATGATGCTTTAAAAACAAGATTGGTAACTAATAAATACGAAACTGCTGAAATAAGAGATTTTGCTCAACCAGTTATTCGTTTGCTCCCTTTGGATCATAATCAAATATTTGTATTGCTTAAAAATTTAAAAGCAATATTTGATTACAATTACAAAACTGAATTGTCAATCAATGATGATGATATTCAGAAATTTATGGAAGAATTATTTAACAAACCTGGGGCATCAGAATTTTTAACTCCTAGGGAAGTTATCCGAGATTTTTTAAACATACTAAATATCATCCGTCAAAACCCAGCAGTAGATAAGAATAAATTATTTGGAGAAATTGAAATTTCAGATGAAAGACCTGCTGAATTCTCATTAGATAGTATAGAAGAATTATAATGGCGTTTGATCTACTTTCAGAACCAATACGAAAATTTATTCGTGATAAAGGATGGGAACAATTGCGCCCAATTCAAGCAGCCGCTATAACAAGGATTCTAACATCTGATGATAACTATATTTTAGCATCAAGAACAGCGTCAGGTAAAACAGAAGCTGCTTTTTTGCCTATTCTTTCAAAAGTTGACTTCAATGAGCCTGGCGTTCAAGTTCTTTATATTTCGCCTTTAATTGCTCTAATTAATGATCAATTTTACCGTGTGGAAGAACTGTGTAAAAATCTTGATGTAGATGTTGTAAAGTGGCACGGAGAAGCAAATAAAACAATTAAAGATAGATTGTTAAAACATCCTAGAGGGATTGTTCTGATTACTCCAGAATCTTTAGAAGCAATGTTTGTGAACAAACCATTCAACGTAAAACAATTATTTTCAAATCTTAAATACGTTGTTATAGATGAAATACATTCATTTATAGGAACAGATAGAGGAGTTCAATTGAAATCTATTCTTTTTAGATTGCAACAATTAAATTCAAAACCATACAGTATTGTAGGTCTATCGGCAACAATTGGTGATTATGAAGAAGCTAAAAGATTTACAGGCGATGAATTAAAAACTAAAGTGCTATTAGATAGAACAGTAAAAGAAGTTAATGCGATATTTAAATACTTTAAAAGTAAGAATACTGATTTACCATTAGAGCTTTTAAAAGATTTATACACTGAAACAAAAGACAATAAAGTTTTAATCTTCCCTAACAGTAGAGGACGAGTAGAAGAGGTTGCTGTAAAGCTTAGGAAAATTTCTGAATTAGTAAAAGGTCATTCTAATTATTTTTCACATCATTCATCAGTTGATAGAGAAGTTCGGGAATATGTTGAATATTTTGCAAAAAACAACGACAGAAAGAATTTTTGTATTTCATGTACATCTACTTTAGAATTAGGTATTGATATTGGAGCCGTTGACGCAGTTGTTCAAATTGATGCAACAAATAGTATTTCTTCTTTAATTCAACGTGTGGGAAGAAGCGGACGAAAAGAAGGAGAGAGTAGCAGTTTATATTTATACGCTACAAATGAATGGAGTCTGCTTCAATCTATAGCTTGTTGGTTGTTATACGAAGAAGGTTATATTGAACCGCCACAGACAAATGAAAAGCCTTATGATATTTTAGTGCATCAAGCACTGTCAATAACTAAAGGATACTCAGGAATTAAAATCCCTGATTTAATAAGTCAGCTTCTTGAAAACTCTGCTTTTAAAAGAATTGAATTATTTGAAGTTGAAGAAATTATTAATCATTTAATTGAAATAGACTTCCTTGAGAGAATTCAACAGGAGGTTATAATTGGAATAGAAGGAGAAAAAGTGGTTAACAGCCGCGAATTTTATAGCGTCTTTAAGACCGAAGAAAATTTTAAGGTAGTAAATGCTGGTAATAAAATTGGTGAAGTTCCCTTTTCTCCGCAAATTATTGAAGATGAAAATATTTTACTTTCCGCCAAAATTTGGAAGATTAAATATGTAGACCTCAAAGCAAAAAAGATTGAAGTAATTCCCGCTAGAGATGGAAAAAAACCAATGTTTTTTGGTAACAGTGGTGCAGTACATCATAAGATAAGAGAAAAAATACTTGATATTCTTTATTCAGAAGTAAATTATGATTTTCTCGACGAACTTAGTTCTGATGAATTAGAAATAATACGAAAAGATTTTTCATTTTTTAATATTCAAGATTTAGAATATGACCGTCCATTATTATCATCCGACAAAAAAATAGAACTTTTTACTTTTACAGGAACACGAGTAAATAGGACCATTCAATTACTTTTGAATATAGCAGGAATAACAAATATTTTGGACGATGCAAGTAGTTCATTTTATATTCAAGTTGCAAAAAAAGAATTAATTTCTAAATGGAATTCTATATCCTTACCATTAAGTGATATTGACCCACATATTTCTACTCTTTTAGAGTCAAATCCTGTTTTATTAGATTTTTCTAAATGGGGAGTTTATTTGCCTAAAAAGTATCAGGTAAAGCTTTTGAAGGATAAATATTTTGATATGGAACAGACATCAAAGTTTGTTTCTAATATGAAATTAATAGAAAATGCTTGATTATAGTTTTATCTTTGTGATCTAAACTGATGAATTATGAGCACAATACCCTTTCCAAAAAAAGCATTATTTATTTGCACTGGAAGTAAATGTGGAAAACATAACGAAATAAAAAAATATTTCAAGAAAACCATCAAAGAAAATGGTTTGAAAAACGAAATTGAGATTTTTAAAATCGAATGTAGTGACCGCTGCAAGTGCGCCCCTATACTTTATAATCAGTTTGAAAATAAATGGTACGAAAAAGTGACTTTAAGTCAAGCGGAAAAAATGATGGAGGATATGAAAGCATAAAAAAACTCTTATTTTGCAATAAGAGTTTTAAATAATAGTTTTTGATCTTTTATACCGCAGCGCCAATTTTGGCAATTTCTCGGTCTAATTCGAATTTTCCAGAAGGAGCATTTTCATCAATTAGATCAAATAGTTCTAGTGCACGTCTCGCATTTTTTTCTTCTTCTCTTTGTTCTCTTACGTACCACATCATGAATTCTTCGGTGGCATAATCGTTTTCCGCTCGACATTTGGCAACAATTTTATTGATAGCATGTGTTACCGCAATTTCATTTTGTAGTGCAATTTCAAAAACCTCTTTTAGAGATCGAAATTCTTGTTGTACTTCGCCAATTGTAGGGGTAATAGCAATTCCGCCTAATTCAGTAATGTATTTGAATATTTTCAGGAAGTGCATGCGCTCTTCTTCAGATTGTGCGTATAAATAATCCGCTGTGTTTGCATATCCATTTCGGTCCAACCAGGAGGCCATAGCCAAATATTTGTTAGACGCATCACTTTCTATCTTAGATTGTAAGTTTAATAGTTTTTCTATTCCCTCGTGAAGTGAAGAGTTGGTTCTTAATAAATCTTTCATTTTACTTCAATTTTTTAGTTACTCTCAAATTTACGGAATAAATCCTACTATAGCGCTATAGCTTTTAAATTTGAATTCAATCTAAATAAAATGAAGGTTTTTAGGATTGTAAAAGTTAAGTTTAAACCATAACATCATTCAATACTTCGTTAAGCATAGAATGAAGTACTAGTGTGAATTTTGTTCCATTTAATAATTCTCTCAATTGAATAATTTCACAAATGGTAAGGTTTCTTGAAAAATTAGTCTTGGTGTTTTGAATTAATTTTGAATCACAGGAATCTGATAAATCATAAATCATGTCAAGAATGGCAACACTATTTACTTTTCTTTGAAAAATCAAAAAATCACGAACACTATACTTTACAATAGTATCACTAAAGTTGATGATGATAGTATTTGTTGTATCACATTGATAACTATATCCTTTTGGGGTTTCAAATAAAAATTCTTGACTAAAATGAATTTGAGACATATGTCTAAGTGTATTAAATAGGGTGCGAATTTAATAACTTATTTTGAAAACAACAAATTATTTGTATTTAATCTAAATAAAAATGCTGTTTTTGTTTTTAGCTATCTCATTGAAGATAAGCTTTGTTCGAATGAAGTTGAATTAATCGAACAAAGCTTTCAGCTCTGTAGCTTCGCTGGGCTTCATTTTTCCAGCCAACAATAAACTCAATTGTTTGCGTCTTAGAGCGCCTTCAAATCGTTCTTTTTCAATAGCTGTTTCTGGTATAATGGGAGGAATAACTACAGGTTTTCCGTTTTGATCCACGGCTACAAAAGTATAAATAGCTTCGTTGGCTTTGGATTTTTCTCCAGATAGACGGTCTTCTACCCAAACGTCGATATAAACTTCCATTGAGGTGTTGAAGGCTCTAGATACTTTGGCTTCAATAGTCACGACACTTCCTAGCAAAATAGGTTTTGTAAAAGCTACATGATTTACCGATGCGGTAACGGCAATATTGCGGGAATGACGCTGTGCCGAAATACTAGCGGCACGATCCATACGCGACAAAAGTTCTCCTCCAAAAAGGTTGTTGATATGATTGGTTTCACTTGGCAAAACCAAATCAGTATGTATAGCCAAAGATTCTGAAGGATGTTTTGGGGTCATAGTAATTTTTGATTATTTCATAATTCTTTGATAGCGAAATTTTAACCACAAAGTACACAAAGAAAGCACAAAGAAGACACAAAGATTATGAACTTTGAAATTGATTTTTGCAATTGAACTTTGCCATTGATTATTTTTCTAGTTCAACCAATATACCGCCATCACTGCTGGTATAAAATAAATTACAATGGTTCTTGCACCATCATAATCTTTGGCTAGTCGTTGACCAAAAAGCATCATTAATAAGGTAATTGAAGAAAATACGGCACCGTAAAAACCAAAAAGTCTTCCATCGCTAATGATTAATTCGATTCCGCCTACAAAACAAAGGATGGTCGATATCAATTCCATTATTACTAAATTGATTAAGGCTGGTTTGACCAAGTTTTTTAATCTTGTTTTTAAGAAATGCTCTTTGAGAAAGGTAAGATTGTCTTCCCAGTAAAAAAGCTTTTCATAACTAGATTGCAAAAAGGTCATACTCAAAAAAACGAGAATTAGTAGTGAGGCGGGATTGTTCATGTTGGTTATTTTTTATGAATAAGGCGGGTTAGTTTTATAGATAAATCGGTCAATATTATTTTTGCGTTTCCATTACGTTCTATGTGGTACATGGCTTCGCCAATTTCGCTGTAAATTTCGTGAATGTTGTTTCCGTTGACAAAAGGAGCAAATTTCTCCAATTTGAACTTAGGAACTTTGGGTTCAAAATAGACCAAACTCGGTGTTTCGTAATTGAGTAAAAGTGCTTGTCGAAACATTTCGATACAAAAATCCAAGAATTTCTTTTGGCTTTCTCTTCCTAATGCCGCTATTTTTTCGCTCCAAGTAATCAAATCATGAATGGCCGAAGCGTCTTTTTTGGCTTGAAAAGCAGCTCGTACCCAAGTAACAAACCATTCTTCAAAGGGATGTTCTTCGCTGTCATCATGCAATAAATGCAAGGCTTTGTTATAATTTCCTTGCGCTTGATGGGCTAGTTTCAAGGCTAATTTTTCGTCTATTTGTTCTTTGGCAACTAAGGCATCTGCAATTACAGATTGGCTCAATCCATTAAAATGCAAAATTTGACAACGCGAACGAATGGTTTGAATAATGTCTTCTTCGTTTTCGCTAATCAATATAAAGACTGTTTTCTCTGGTGGCTCTTCGAGTAACTTTAATAATTTATTGGAAGCTGCAGTATTGAGCTTGTCTGCCATCCAGACAATCATAATTTTATAACCGCCTTCGTAGGACTTTAAAGCCAAGGATTTTAATATTTCCTGAGCATCATCAACCCGAATTTCTCCTTGTTTGTTTTTTACGCCAAGAATAGCGTACCAATCAAACAGTCCACCATAAGGCTGTTGCAAGACAAATTCTCTCCAATCAGTAATGAAATCAATACTTTTTGGCTTGGCTTTTACTTCATCTGTTGTTACTGTAGGATATACAAAATGCAAATCAGGATGGGCTATTTTGTCAAACTTCAGGTTGCAAGCGGCATTTTCTCCCGTGTTTTCTCCGTTTTGATTTTGACACAAAATATATTGCGCATAAGCAATTGCCATGGTTAAGGTACCACAGCCTTCGGGTCCTATAAAAAGCTGCGCATGTGGAATGCGTCCTGAACTAGCACTCTGGGTGAGGTGGTTCTTGATGTGATCTTGTCCTAAAATATTTGAAAATAGCATAAAGCAAAGATAACAGAAAATGGTGTAGTCAAAAACTTTGGGAAACAAAGTTTATACAGGTTTATAGGGATACTTTTTGACTCAAAATAATAAACATTTTCAAGTTTTTTTGTAGAATTCATAAAACGTAATCTAGAATCCTAAATTTTTTATACGACTTACATCGTTTTCGTTATAGAAAAGGTCAATTTTTTAGAATAATGAAATATTATACTAATCTAAAAGTTCTATATTTGTTGCACTTTGAAAATAATAAACTTAAAACAAATCTAATGAAGACTTTAAACGACTTTGATTTTAAAAATAAAAAAGCAATAATTCGTGTTGATTTTAACGTGCCTTTGGACGAAAATTTCAACATTACTGATACTACTCGTATCGTATCTGCAAAACCAACTATTGATGCTATCTTGGCACAAGGTGGAAGCGTAATCTTAATGTCACACCTAGGAAGACCAAAAGGTGTTGAAGCGAAATATTCATTAAAACACATTTTAAAATCAACTTCTGAAATTCTTGGAGTTCCTGTGAAATTTGCAGCTAACTGTATTGGTGAAGAAGCTAAAACAGCTGCTGACGCTTTACAAGCTGGAGAAGTTTTATTATTAGAAAATTTACGTTACCATGCTGAAGAAGAAGCTGGGGATGTTGCTTTCGCTAAAGAATTGGCTTCATTGGGAGATATTTATGTAAACGACGCTTTTGGAACGGCTCACAGAGCACATGCTTCGACTACGATTATCGCTCAATTTTTTCCAACAGCTAAATGTTTTGGAATGTTGTTAGCTAAAGAAATTGAAAGCATCAATAAAGTATTAAACGATAGCGTAAAACCAGTTTTAGCTATACTAGGAGGATCTAAAGTTTCTTCAAAAATTACAGTTATTGAAAATATTCTTGACAAAGTAGATCATATGATTTTAGGTGGAGGTATGACCTTTACTTTTGTGAAAGCTTTAGGAGGTAAAGTAGGTAATTCTATTTGTGAAGATGACAAACTAGAGTTGGCTTTAGAGATTTTACGTTTAGCTAAAGAAAAAGGAGTTCAAATTCATATTCCAGTTGATGTAGTTGCTGCAGATGATTTCTCAAATACAGCAAACACTCAAATCGTTGATGTAAGAGAAATTCCTGATGGATGGGAAGGTCTTGATGCAGGTCCAAAATCATTGGCAGCATTTGAAAAAGTAATCATGGAATCTAAAACAATTCTTTGGAATGGTCCATTAGGAGTTTTTGAAATGGAATCATTTGCAAAAGGAACAATCGCTTTGGGTGATTATATTGCAGCTTCAACAGCAAATGGCGCATTCTCACTTGTAGGAGGTGGTGATTCAGTTGCAGCAGTGAAACAATTCGGTTTTGAAGACAAAATGAGTTATGTTTCAACAGGTGGTGGAGCGATGCTAGAGATGCTTGAAGGTAGAGTGTTACCTGGTATTGCAGCGATTTTAGACTAAAAATAATATATTTAACAATATTTTTAGTTTTTTTTAGTTATTAGGTAGTATGTTTGTATTTGCTAAATTCTTAACGAGTTATTAATAAGCATATTAACTAAGGAAAAATGACTAAAAAATATATCACAATATCACTTTCTTTATTACTATCAATTCCTTTGTTTTCGCAAGATATTGCTGAGAACAAGGGAATTGTTGGTTTAGAGAGGAAGGTGACCTACCTAGACTCCATAAAAAAATCTTTTGTAAAAGATGATTTAGCCGCTTGTGTTGATAATCTTTGGATGAAAGAATTGACAGATTTGGACCTATACAATGAGATGACTAATGATATTGCATCGATTGATTCTAGTATAAAAGTAGATTATGAATTGCCTACAGATTTGTTGAAATCTAGACTCGAGGCCATGAATGCTAAATCTCCTTTTAGAATTCAATACAATGAAAATCTGGAAAACGTAATCAAGTCTTTCTTGAAATACCGTAGAAAATCTTACGAACGTTTGATGGCTGTTTCAGAGTATTATTTCCCTTTATTTGAAGAGACTTTTGCGAAAAATAATGTTCCTTTAGAAATTAAATATTTAGCGATTGTTGAATCAGCTTTAAATCCAAAAGCGGTTTCCAAAGTGGGAGCTACTGGATTATGGCAGTTCATGTACCAAACTGGTAAACAATATGACTTAAAAATTGATTCTTATGTAGATGAACGTAGTGACCCTTATAAAGCGACGCAAGCAGCGGCGCAATATATGAGTAATATGTATGCTATTTTTGGTGATTGGGAATTGGTTTTGGCTTCGTATAATTCAGGCCCAGGGAATGTTACAAAAGCAATTCGTCGTTCAGGAGGAAAACAAAATTTCTGGGACATCCGTAATTATTTACCTAAAGAAACACAAGGGTATGTTCCTGCTTTTTTAGCTACGATGTATATTTATGAGTATCATAAAGAGCACGGTATTAAACCTAACAGAGCCATTTTGCAACATTTTGCAACTGATACAGTTATGATTAGAAAGGAAATGACGTTCAAGCAATTATCGGATTTATTAGACGTGCCTATCGCGCAACTGGAATTGTTGAATCCATCCTATAAATTGAATACGATTCCTGTTTACAATGATGCTAATCATTTTTTAAAATTACCTAAAGATAAAATTGCAATTTTTACTTCTAATGAAGACAAAATTTATGCTTACTTGCAACATGAATTAGATTATAAAAATGGTGATTTTCAAAATTCAAGAGCAATTGCATTCAAGTCAGTTTTAGATTCAGATACTTTAAAATTGACTGCTAATAATACACAATACTACAAAGTAAAACAAGGAGATAACCTGAATGCTATTGCTAGTAAATATGATGTAAGTGTAGAAGCTATTATGAAATGGAACAACCTTAATAATAGTAACATTGCTTACGGTGAGAACTTAAAAATTGGTGTTGCAGATTCAATAGTTAAATCAAATGCCCGTAAAGCGATTGCTTCTACTGCAGCAGTTCAAAAAAGTGTCGTAGTTGAGAAAATTGATAAAGATGAAATAACTGTCAACGCTGATGATATTTCAAATGATGAAATGCGTTTTCATATTGTACAAAAAGGTGAAAATTTAAACTCAATCGCTAGAAGCCATAATGTGACGGTTGCTGATTTAACGTCTTGGAATGATTTATCTGGTTCGTCCATTCAATTGGGAACAAAATTAAAAATTAATACCACTACGGCCTCTGAGGAAGTTGCTGTTGTTACTCCAGTAGCTTTGAAAAACATTCAATATGTAGTTCAAAAAGGAGATAACCTTGGGACTATTGCCAAGAAATTTGGAACTTCTTTAAACGAATTGAAACAATGGAATAAATTGAATTCTAATTCAGTTGCTTTAGGAAAAGCATTGATTGTAGCCAAAAATGAGCCTGCTATCAATACCTCTCTTGCGAGTGTGAATTCTTTCAAAAAGACCGATAGCTTCGCAAAAAAATCTGCTACTGATTATTATGTTCAAGCAGGTGATACTTTATATAGTATCGCTAAAAAGTCTGGAGTTACTATCGCAGATTTGAAAAAATGGAACGATATTAGCAATGAAGGAATTAAACCTGGAATGAAATTGAAATTAAACGGATAAATACAATAATCTTATATAAATTTGGGTTTTATTATAATTATACAATTATGAATAAGGCCCATTTTTTATTTCTACTACTTTCATTGTCATTGTTCTCTTGTAAAGACAAAGAGGATGTTGTTACCAAAAAAGCAACTGGAAAGATTAATACTATTTCTATTGTTATAGATGATCAATTGTGGAATAGTGAAGTAGGAGATAGTATTCGAAATAAATTCGCTTCACCCGTAATAGGGCTACCTCAAGAAGAACCTCTATTTAATATCAATCAATATCCTACTAAATTGTTAGAAGGTTTTATGACGGATAGCCGCAATATTGTTGTGGTTAAAAAAGAGGAGGTAAATAAATTTGAAATCATAACCGATCAATATGCTTCACCTCAAAATGTGTTTCATATTACAGGAAGAACGGCAACAGATATTTTATCTATTTTAGAGAAACAAAGCGCTACAATTATTGCTACAATCAGACAAACTGAAATTGAAGAATCTCAAAAGATAATTAAAAAATCAGTTTTGGACCCTAAGATAATTGATAACAAATTTCATGTTAATTTAGACGTTCCAACAGATTATCAATACACATTACACGAATCTAATTTTTTGTGGTTGAAAAAAGAAATTGTAAGTGGCAGCAGTAGTTTGTTAATTTACCAAGTTCCTATTTATCATATTATTAATAAGAATAATTTAGTATCTAATATTATTAGTATGCGTGATTCTATTGGTAAATTGTATATTCATGGAAAAGAAATTGATACGGATATGATTACTGAGGAAGCTTATTCTCCTTATTTTTTCAAAATTAAATTGGATGGGAAATTGGCTTATGAAATGAAAGGAACCTGGGAATTGAAAAATGATTTTATGTCAGGGCCTTTTATCAATTATGTGATTATTGATGATGAATATAGTAGAGCTTTAGTCTTAGAAGGTTTTTGTTATTCTCCTTCGAAAGAAAAACGGGATTTAATGCACGAATTAGAAGCGATTATTAAATCAGTTTCAATTGTAAAAAGATAAGACTCTTTATGTTTTGGTAATTAAGAATTCAACACGTCGATCCATTTCTTCGCCTTGACCTAGCGGGAATTGATTTCCACATCCTTTATATGACATCCTAAGGCTATTGATGTTTTTTGATAATAGATATCTAAAAACCGCTTTAGCTCTGTTTACTGACAGTTTACGTTCACTGGTGGCTTTGTCTACAGCATCATCAAAATGGTTTGGAGTACAACAAACATGCCCTCGGATTTCGAATTCTAAGCTTTTGTTTTTGTTTAAAAGGGCAACGATTTTGTCTAATTCTTTTAAAGAACCTAATGTTAAATCGCTACTACCTAAAGGAAATAGTATATTTTCAAAATAGATGCGGTCACCCACATTATGACTGTCTTGTAAGGAATTATAAATACCATTTCCAAAACTGTTTTTAGGAACCAGAAGCATATCCACCCTTCTATTTTGAGACCTAATTCTTGATAAATCTTCAACAGTATCCTGTTTAACTAAAACTCGACCTCGGCCTTCAATGATGAGTATTTTGTTTTTATTAAATCCATTTGTTGTTAATAGATCCCTTACAGTTGTAACTCGATTTTCGGATAAGCTGTAGTTGTAATCATTGTTTCCTCTATCATCACAATATCCATAAATTTGGATAGATTCAATTTTTGAAGTATCATTTTTTTTAATAAAATCAAGTACTGTCTGTATTTGGTCGTTTTCTAAAGTGTATTTGTCGAAATCAAAAAAGACGGTTTCAATCTTTTTTTCTTGGGCATAAAGGATTCCATAAATCAAAAAAGCGACTATTTGAAGTAACTTATGCATTACATTTTTAATATTTTTTGATAATCAGCAGTATTGTTCAAAATATTGACAGAACGCTTTACTTCTAAATTGTTTTTTAAATAATATTGATACAAGCCTTCTTGGTATAAATAACGTTTAATAATTTCGTCCAAAATCAAGTTCTTAATCTCAGTCTTATTTTTGTCTAATTGCTCTTCCTCACTTTTTTGTAATGTAGAAAGTAGTTGTTGGTATTCTTTTAGAATAGCCATATCTATTTTTTCTTTTTTGGCAACAACTAAAGTGTTTTTAAGTGCTAACTCTGTTTCGGTGTCAAACGATATCTTTTGAGCTTTAATATAGTTTTTAAAATCTTCAAAATGAGCATCGGTAAAAACAGGTATCTCACTACTTAAAGTGGGGTTTTTATAGTAGTAAACGGTAGCGTAATTAAATATGACATCATTTTTTAATAAGGCATCCGCAATGGTACTGGTTTTGGTTTCTTCAATTTCAACATCAGGTAAAATTCCACCTCCATCATAAACGGTTCTTCCTTTACGCGTTTTAAACGCATTATAATTTTTTTCATCTGTTCTAGTTGCCAGTCCTTTTAGGTCTTTATGGGCATAATCTAATGCCTGAATACATCTTCCTGAAGGAGTGTAATATCTTGAAATGGTTACTTTTAATTGGGTGTTGTATGTTAAATCAATAGGTTTTTGTACCAATCCTTTTCCAAAGCTACGATTACCTATAATTACTGCTCTATCTAAATCTTGCAAAGCGCCTGAAACAATTTCAGATGCCGAAGCACTTTTACTATTCACAATAATGACTAATGGGATTTGAGTGTCCACAGGTTCAAAAGCTGTTTTGTAGGTGCTATTATATTTTTCGATTCTAGACTTAGTAGTTACAATAATTTCATTTTTAGGAACAAACAAATTGCAAATATTTACTGCTTCGTTTAATAGTCCTCCGGGGTTTCCTCTTAAATCTAATACAATTCGTTCAGCGCCTTGTTTTTTTAATTCTAATAATGCTTCTTTAGTTTCATTAGAGGCTTTTTTATTAAAATGTGCCAGAACGATATAACCTGTTTTATCATCTATTTTAGCAAAAAATGGAACCGATTTGATTTCCACTTCATCTAGGATAATTTGAGTAGTCTTCTTTTTTCCTTGTCGAATATATTGAACATCAATTTTAGTGTTTTTTGTTCCTCTAAAAAGTTGAGAAGCATCATCTTTAAAATCTGCAAGAGTAACGTCTCCTATTTGTATAATTTCATCACCAGGTTTTATTCCTGCTTTATCCGCAGGAAAGTTTTTATACACCTCTTTAATGATTATCATACCTTCTTTTCTTTTTATCAAGGCACCTATTCCAGTGTATTCTCCGGTATTATTGATTTTAAATTTTAAAACATCTTGCTCATTAAAATAAACAGTATACGGATCTAAATTAGCTAACATGGATTTGATCGCTTTATCCATTAAGTCACCAGGGTTCATCTCATCAACATAATTGGTGTTTAACTCTTTGAAAAGCGTTGTGAAAATTTCAATTTGCTTAGCAATTTCAAAAAAATTATCTTTAAAACTTACTCCTACATATAAAAATGCGGAAGCTATTATGGGAATAATTACTTTTTTTTTCAATGGATTCATTGTTATATTTTTTTATTCTGATATCGTTTTCTAACGAAATATATTCCAGTACCAAGGATTAATATAAAAGGCCAAATTTCTAAGAGTGTAATGAAAAAACTCGAAATGCTGTTGAACCCAGATTTTATTGCGTTCCAGATTTTAGAACCATATGACATAGTTGCACCACTTGCTTCGGCCATTGGTTTATAAAATTCTATTGTAATAGTGCTATAGGAAACTCGGCTTTGCATGTATCTCAACTGACCTTCTTTGGCTTCAATCTCTTCACGAATAGCAGATAATTGCCCTTCGATTTCAAGCATTTCCGAAACTTTGTTGGCTTTTTTTAATAATTCAATGTAACGTGATTCCAATACTTTTTTGGCTTTAAGCCGAGCATCTATATCTATATATTCTTCAGTTACATCTTGCGATGAAATTTCTTTGTTGTCAAAATAGGAAACGCCTTTTGAAATGTCATTTAGAAAAACATCAAATTTATTACTTGGAACTCTAACGATTAATCTTCTATAAACTTCATAGTCGTTTTTGCCTTCGTTATCGTTTAGAATAGTGGCTGTATGTTTTTTTACAGCAGTTTGAATTTGATTATAAGTTGATTCTAAGTCATTAGATTCTAAGCGAAGATTTCCTTGTTTGATGATTTTTTGATCTTCTTTATTTGGCGAATCTTTCTTGTCTGCATAAGAATTTGAAGATGATTTAGGAGCAAGTGGTACGGCACTTATAGCCATGTCCGAAAATTCAGCCACAGCCTCTGATTTTTTGCAGCTCGATAAAGTGAAAAATAATAACAAAACAAGAATTAGAGATTTCATATTTTCATTTAAATAGTGAGACTGCTACATGTTAAAAATACAAAAACTATACTTATTCTTGCTTTTTTATTTGATGTAAAAATTTCTCGATTAACTGAATGGTTTTAGTGTTGATTTCTTCATATGATAAACGGTCTTTCGTTTGATAAAACAACATGATAGAGTAGGGTTGGTCAAGGTTGTCTAGCAACAAATGTTTATTGAGACGGTAAGTTTCACGAAGTACTCTTTTGAAATAATTGCGGTCAACGGCTTTTTTAAAATTTCTTTTAGAAACAGAAACCCCTATTTGAGTTCTGCTGTCTTCTCCAACAGCTCCAGCATAATAAACCATGCGCAAGGGAAATTTGGAAACGGATTTACCTTCTGAAAAAAGCAATCCTATTTTAATTTTGCTTTTGAGTTTCTCTTCTTTGGGGTAATTAAAGTTCATATTTCTATTGAAAAAAGCTGCGATTTTAGTTTACAAAGGTACAATTAAAGCTCAAATCTATTATTATTTAGTAATTAATTACAGTAAAATATTATTTACTACTTTTGCAGACTAAAATTTTCAGAATGCAAAAAATAGTATCCTATCCTATATCGGTAATTTATTACTTGTTGTTCGGTCTTATATTGGTGATTTTTCATCCCATACAATGGATTTGCTTGCGATTTTTTGGTTATCTAGCTCACAAAAAAAGTGTAGACTACTTAAATTTTTTATTGTTAAAATGTACGAATTTAGTCGGTACAACTTATACAATCAAAAATGTAGAGACAATTCCAGAAGGAGTTCCATTGATTTTTGTGGCTAATCATCAAAGTATGTACGATATTATCGCTATGATTTGGTTTTTGAGGCGTTTTCATTGTAAATTTGTAAGTAAGAAAGAATTAGGTTCGGGGATACCAAGTGTTTCTTTTAATTTGAGACATGGTGGATCTGTTTTAATCGATAGAAAAGATCCTAAGCAAGCGATACCAATTATCAAAGGTCTATCCGAATATATAGAACAAAATAATCAGTCAGCGGTTATTTTTCCTGAAGGAACAAGAAGTAAAACAGGAAAACCCAAAGAATTTGCTCAAAGTGGTTTGAAAATATTGTGTAAATATGCTCCGTCGGCTTATATTGTTCCAATATCGATAAATAACTCATGGAAAATGGTGCGTTTTGGATTTTTTCCCGTAGGTTTAGGTAATCATCTTAGCTTTGAGTTTCATAAACCATTAAAAGTTAGTGATTATAAATTTGAGGATTTAATGAAGCATACAGAAAGTACAATAGTAAAAGGAATACAATTTTAAAACAGTATACGATGTCAATAAAAAATGTCAGATTAGAAGTAATGCAGTTTTTAGAAAAGAGAGTTGACAGTTTTGTCGACCAATATCTAATTCCTGTAGAAGAAATATGGCAGCCATCTGATTTTTTACCAAATTCTGAAAGTGATAATTTTCTAGAAGAGGTAAAAGAATTACGTGAAATCTCTAAAGATTTACCGTATGATTTTTGGGTAGCTATGGTAGGAGATATGATTACAGAGGAAGCTTTGCCAACTTATGAAAACTGGTTGATGGAAGTAGAGGGTGTAGATAACCTAGAGCGCAATAGCTGGGCCAAATGGGTGCGCCAATGGACCGGAGAAGAAAACCGTCACGGTGATTTGTTGAATAAATATATTTATTTGTCAGGTCGTGTGAACATGCGTGAAGTGGAAATGACTTCGCAGCACTTAATCAACGATGGATTTGATATTGGAACAGGAAGAGACCCTTATAAAAATTTTGTTTACACTAGTTTTCAAGAATTGGCAACTTACGTTTCGCACAATAGAGTATCCCAATTAGCAAAAGGTTATGGCGATAAAAAACTGGCTAAAATGTGTAAGATGATTGCCGGTGACGAAATGCGTCACCACCATGCTTACAGCCATTTTGTTAGCGAAATATTCAAAGTGGATCCAAGTGAAATGATGCTTGCTTTTGAATATATGATGAAGGCCAAAATTGTAATGCCTGCGCATTTCTTGAGAGAATCTGGACAGCAGATAGGTTCTGCATTCGAACAGTTTTCAGATTCTGCACAACGTATTGGCGTTTATACAGCCAATGATTATGTAGATATCATGCAAAAATTGGTTGAGAAATGGGAAATTGATAAGATTGTAGGATTAACACCTGAGGCTGAAAAAGCTCGTGATTACTTAATGAAACTACCAGCAAGAATGGCCAAAGTTTCTGAAAGAATTAAAATTCCTGCAGAGTCACATATCTTCAAATGGGTTGAACCAGCAAGATTGTAACTTTTTATAAGAATAATATAATGCTGATTTTGGAGTTTTTGAAACTTTTAAATCAGCATTTTTTTTGAAACACAAATTAAAATGAACTTAGATTTAATAAATAATACCATTACTTTCGTAAAAAGGAAACTGGTGAATGCTGAGGGTGGACATGACTGGTTTCACATTGAAAGAGTGTATAAAAACGCGCTTTTGATTGCCCAAGAAGAAGATTGTGATTTGACGGTAGTAAAACTAGGCGCCTTACTACACGATATTGCTGATAGTAAATTTCATCCTGATTCTTCTGGTGGAGATGAAACAATTGGCCCTAAAACGGCTCGCCTTTTTTTAGAAAATCAAAATGTAGAAGAAAGTACGATTCAACAGGTTATCAATATTATTGAAAACATTTCGTTTAAAGGAGGGAATTTCGAAAACTGCTTTAATTCCACAGAATTAGAGGTGGTGCAAGATGCAGACCGTTTAGACGCCATAGGAGCCATCGGAATTGCGAGGGCATTCAATTATGGGGGATTTAAAAATAGAGCGATGTTTGACCCTAATATCGATCCCAATATGAATATGACCAAAGAGGAGTACAAAAAAAGTACGGCTCCAACGATCAATCATTTTTATGAAAAATTATTATTGCTAAAAGATACTATGAACACCGAGTCTGGTAAAAAAATCGCTTTTCAAAGACACCAATACATGCAAGGATTTTTATCGCAGTTTTATGCAGAATGGGAAGGGGAAAAATAATGATTTATGAATGAAGATTAACGATAAACGATTTTAGATTTTTGGTTGCATCAAAACGATTATCGTAAAGAACATCGTTAATCACGAACCTTAAAACCCTTCTCTTTTCTCCGCTCTAATCCTTATGTGGTCTTAAATAAAGAAAACTTATTTGGCTTATATGGTGAAAAAACATTGACATATTATAATAATTTATGGTATAAAATTATTTGTGAATGAAGATTAACGATTTTTTATTGCTGATTGAAATCAAAAATCGTTAATCAAAAATCTACAATCTTAAATCAATCCTTTGTCTTTCATTTCTACAATTACATCCGAAGCATTTTTGAATGTTGGTGCTTGGTCAACTATGCTAGCTACTCTTTTTTTATTGAGTTTAAAAGTCAAGTCGTTCTCTGTCGTGAATAACAACGCTGTTAAAAACGGATTGTTCATATAAGGAACCAAAACAGCAAAAGTATCTTCAAGCGCATGAAAACTTTCTATTTCCTCGGTTTTGTATCGAGCAATGACTGACATTTTGAAAGCGGTATCTCCTTCAAGAACAGGTCGTACATAGATATTTTTCAGTTCGGTATCGCCAATAGTTTTTGCCAATGTTAGTTTGGCGTAAGTACCGTTTTCAATACTTTCGGTTACTTTATTCCAAAATTCAGCAAATAGGGGGTTGAATGACATAGGTTGTTATTTATAATATAAATTATTCGCCAATAAATAGCGCTTTTCTTTTTTCTAAAAATGCAGTGGTTCCTTCTTTAAAATCTTTGGTACCAAATGATTGACCAAAATATTTAATTTCAGTATCAAAACCATTTTCTCCATCTTTATAATTGGCATTTATGGCATGAATCGCTTTGCTGATGGCTAGTGGAGCATTTTTGACAATTTTTAAGGCTATACTTTCGCAGAAATCTAGTAATTCAACTTGTGGAACCACATGATTTACCAATCCTATTTGAAGCGCTTCATCGGCAGGAATCATTCCGGCAGTAAGAATCATTTCCATGGCACGACCTTTTCCAATCAACTGTGGCAAACGTTGTGTTCCTCCGTAACCCGGAATCAATCCCAAAGTAACTTCAGGTAAACCCATTTTAGCATTTTCAGATGCAACTCTAAAATGGCAAGCCATCGCCAATTCAAGTCCGCCACCCAAAGCATATCCGTTAATGGCAGCGATGACAGGAGTTTTTAAATTTGCGACATAATTAAACAAAGTCTCGTGCCCAAATGCCGCCAACTGAATTCCTTCTTCTACTGAAAAATCAGCAAATTCGGCAATATCTGCACCGGCAACAAAGGCTTTTTCGCCACTTCCAGTAAGAAGTATTACTCTCACTGCAGGGTTTAGTTCTAAGTTTTCAAAAGCTTGATGCAACTCTGCAATCGTTTCTTTATTGAGCGCATTCAGTTTTGTTGGGCGATTGATAGTAAGTATCGCTATATTTTCTTTTAAACTAACTAATATTGTATTGTAGTCCATGATAAAACTTTTTTAGAAGTTAATAATAGGAAGTGTAACCGTAAATCGAGTCCCTTGACCGAAGGTTGACTCAAAGGTAATTGTTCCTTTGTAATTTTCAATAATGTTTTTGATAATACTCAGTCCTAGTCCCATTCCGCTACTTTTAGTAGTAAATTTTGGTTCAAATACTCGTGCGCTGTCTTCGGGTTTGATTCCTATTCCAAAGTCTTCAACTGTAATCATAACTTGATTGTTTTCACTTTTAATGCCAACAATGACCGTCTTGTCTTCTTGGTCATCAGGAATAGATTGAATGGCATTTTTGACTAAATTAGTAATAATTCGAATCAATTGTGTTCGATCAATTTTCGAAATAATTTCAGGAGATTCCGCATGGAAAATGATATGGTCTTCATTGAAAATATCCAAAGTTAGTTCGACTACTTCCACCACATTCAAGGTTTCATTTTGCTGTGCAGGCATCGAAGCAAAGTTAGAAAACGCCGAAGCGACCGCACTCATGGTGTCAATTTGTTGAATTAGGGTGTCTGAGTAGTCCTTCATCTTCTGATGGATATTGGGGTCGTTTGGATTAAATCTTCGCTCAAAACTTTGAACGGTCAATCGCATAGGTGTCAACGGATTTTTAATCTCGTGCGCCACCTGTTTTGCCATTTCGCGCCAAGCTTCTTCTCTTTCTCCTTGTGCTAGTTTGATGGCACTAATTTCTAGTTCATCTACCATTCGATTATAAGCTGAAATCAAGGAATTGATCTCTTTACTACTAGCTTCAAGTACAATTTTCTTGTTCTTTTGGCTCAAAGTAGTTTCGTTCATTTTGTCTGAAATCGTTTTGAGCGATTTAGTGATATAAGAAGATAAAAAGTAGGCCAAAGCAAAAGCGACAATCAGCATAAATGAATAGACTTGCCCTAGCCTAATCAAGAAACTATGTAATTCTTTATCATAAAAACCGTCATCTTCCAGATAGGGAAGATTCAGAACTCCTAAAGGTTTGAATTTATCATCTTTGATTTGTGTATAAGAGGATCGGTTTTTAATTCCATTTATCGTCTTGATGTCCACGTATCTTTTTTCGATAGAAGAACGCACTAATTTCAAGATATATTTCGGAATCGGAAGTGCGGCTTTATCTACCGAAAAGGTTTCTTTAGAGCTTTTGAGTAAGTTTCCATCTAGTCCATAAATATTGATTTCAATATTGTGTATGTGGGCCAGTTCGTGGATTTTGTCCTTAAAAATTAAATCTAAATTTTCAGTTGTAAGCGGATAAGTTGTAGTCGAAAGCACGTAGTTAATGTGTTCTCTTACTGCATTTTCCTTGCGTTCCAATCGTTCTTGATGGTATTCTTTGGCTTCGTTTTTAAACTGAATAATTGAGATTGAAGCCAGCAAAACAGAAGCCACAATAATCACTACAATCATCGAGAGGAAGATTCTGATACGCAGCGAGAGCATTGCTATTTTGAAGTTTTTGAACATTGTAAAGTTGTTGGTTGATAGATGCTAGTTATTGGTGATTAACTTAAAACTAGTAACTATCATCTATTTTTTCTCCCGAATACGCTTATAAAATTTGAATCCTAACATGATTGTAACAGAAAAAGCAAAAATCCCGATTACTCCATAAATCCAATTTACAGCATTTTTTAAAACTACTAAAAAAACTACTGCAAAAAGAATGATTGTTGCTCCTTCATTCCACAATCGCATAAAGTTAGTTGTGTATTTAACTTCATCGTTTTGCAACTGCGTAAAAATTTGTTGGCATTTTCCGTGGTATAAATACAACGCAAATACAAAGCCAAGTTTCACATGCATCCAAGGCATTTGTAACCAAGCATTCCCCATGGGAGTAAACAACAACATCCAAAAGGCAAAAATACTTGCCAAAACCGCTGATGGCCAAGTAATGATATACCACAATCGGTAGGTCATTATTTTGTATTGTTTTTGCAAAATTTCTTTTTCTGGCGAAGGTTTATCCGCCGCTTCAATTTGGTACACAAACAAGCGTACAATATAAAACAAACCTGCAAACCATGTGATGACAAAGATGAGGTGCAAGGATTTTAGATAATTATAGTATTCCATCAGTAGTTTCGATCAATTGTGAATTCATTTCTTTTCTAAGAAAATAGGCAGTCAATACCGTTGATAAGGTGTCCGCTATCGGGAACGCTACCCAAACGCCAAAAATACCGAAAAAATTTGGTAGAATAAGAACCAACGGAATTAAGAAAAAACCTTGTTTGCTCAAAGTCAATAATAATGCCTTCTTAGCCTTTCCAGCCGCTTGGAAGTATGCCGCGCCAATTAACTGAATTGCAATAACAGGAGATGCTGCAAAAACCCATCTTAAAGCTACAGTTGTATCAGCCGTAACCACAGCATCATGGGTAAAAACAGATACGATTTCGGACGCAAAGTACAAAATAAATAAATAAATTATTGTGGCCAATAATGCCGCATATTTTATGGATATAAGGATACTTTCGTTCACTCTTTCATAATTTTTGGCCCCATAATTATAACCTGCGATGGGTATAAATCCTTGAGTAATTCCTAAAATTGGAAACAAAGCAAACATTAACATTCTGCTCACTATCCCATATACTGCAATAGATTGCTCGCCACCGTAAGCAAATAAAGTATGGTTAATAATAATAGCTAAAATGCTGATTACACTTTGTCTTGAAAAAGTAACAAAACTTAGTTCGGTAATTTCTTTAACAATGGGGAAATTAAATTTAAAATGTCTTGGCTTAAGTTTCAAATCACTTTTAAAAATAAAAAACCAAAAGACAAACAAAAAGCACATAATATAAGAAATGGTCGTTGCCATAGCAGCTCCAAACATTCCTAATTTCATAAATTTGATAAAAACAATATCCAAACCAATATTGACAAATGCCGGAATAATCATGGCAATCATAGCAAATTTAGCTTTTCCTTCGGCTCGGATGATATTACTGCCCATCATACAAAGCGCTAAAAAAGGAACTGAATAAAGGATAGGATAGAAAAATTCCTCTGCCAATGTCATTATCGATCCTTTGGCACCAAAAAGCAGTAATACACTCTTACTGAAAAACGCACACAGCAACAACAACAATAATGACAACAGGAGTGTCATCATGATTTGATTTGCAAAAGTGGTCTCTGCTTTTTCTTTATCCTTAGCTCCTAAAGCTCTCGATAGGACTGATCCTCCTCCAACTCCAATAGCCATTCCTAAAGACGAAATTAAAAACGTAATAGGTAGCACAACAGTAACTGCTGCAATGGCCAAAGAACCAATCCATTGCCCGACGAAAATAGTATCAATGAGAATATTAACCGAAAGAAATAAGATCCCTACAGATGCCGGAACTGCCTGTTTTATCAAGAGTTTCTTTATGTCTTCTGTTCCTAATTCTTCGGATGAAACTGCCATTTATGCGATGCTTTTCTCGGCAATAGCCCATTCTTTAATCCAGTTCCCCACGGTTTGACACCATTCATCACTGTCATTCAAACAAGGGATGGCAAGGAATTCTTCCCCACCGTGAGCTTTAAATTCGTGGTTAGCTTCCATGGCAATTTCTTCCAATGTTTCAAGACAATCAGATACAAAAGCAGGAGTTACGACTGCCAATTTTTTAATCCCTTTTTCAGGCATTTTGTTTACTTCAACATCAGTATAAGGGGTTAGCCATTTATCTCCAGCTAATCGGGATTGAAAAGTTTGACTGTATTTACCTTCTGGGATGCCCAATAATTTTACCACTTGTTTGGTTGTTTCATAACATTGGTGACGGTAACAAAATTCGTGAGCGGGTGATGGGGTATTGCAACAAGAACCGTCTATTTTACAGTGGGATTTTGTAATGTCGGTTTTACGAATGTGACGTTCTGGAATACCGTGATAGGAGAATAAAAGATGGTCATAATCAAAACCAGTTAAATGACTTTTTATGGAGTCGGCTAGGTTTTTAATATAATCTGGTTTATTATAAAAGGCAGGAACGATTGTGAATTTCATTCCCGGAAAATGTTTTTTACGCAACTCTTCCGCAAGTTCTAAAATGGTAGTAGTAGAGGCCATAGCATGTTGTGGATACAAAGGAAAAAGCATCACTTCATTTACACCTTTGTCATGTAGTTCTTGAAGACCTGATAATAACGATGGATTACCATAGCGCATCGCTAATGAAACAGGGATTTCAACTAGTTGTTTCACTTTTTCGTGCATACGTTTCGAAATAACCACAAGAGGTGAACCTTCGTCCCACCATATTTTGGCATAGGCAGCTGCTGATTTTTTTGGTCTTGTTTGTAAAATAATACCTCGAACCAATAAAGCACGTAGTAAAAATGGAACGTCAATTACGTATTTGTCCATTAAAAATTCGTCTAAATATGGCTTCACATCTTTTGGAGTTGGGCTTTCTGGTGATCCCAAGTTTACTAATAATACACCTTTCATATCTATAATGCTTTTATATTTTAAATTAATCCTTCCGGTTTTAAATGAGGAAAGGACTTTTTTTTAATTAATGTGTTACAAAAATACAGTAACGACTTATGAGCCAAACAGCAATTAACTCATTTTTATTTATTGTTTAATATCTGAAATTGATTTTACTTATGTATTAGGGTTAATCGACATCAAATATTTTTTGGGTGTGGTGCCAAATTTCTTTTTGAAAGCCGCAATAAAATGGCTACCGGTGCTGTACCCAATTTTCAATCCTACTTCATTTACATTATAAGAACCGCTGTCGAGTAATTTTCGAGCAAAATCCATTTTATAATCAAATAGAAACCCATAAACTGTTTCACCATAAATTTGTTTGAAACCCATTTTTAGTTTCTTTAAATTCAAACCTATTTGGTCTGCTAGTTCTTGCAGTCCTGGTGGTTCGGCCATGTTGGCAATAATAATTTCTTTGGCCTTCCTGATTTTAATCACATTGTCTTCGTCTGTCAAAAACGGACATTGTTCTGCATTTGGATCTTCGGTGCGGTTGAAATAGAGACTTAGTAATTCGTATCCTTTTCCTTTATAATACAAGTTTTTTATCGAAGGATGTAAGTTATAATGAAACAACTGACTCAATACAATCGCCATTGACGGACTGATATTTCCTTCGTTATAATATTTTTTGTCTTTGTTATCTCCACTCAAAAAGGTAATATAATCGGCTTCGGCTGAAAATAGAGCGTGAAATTTTTTGATAGAAACAATCAATGATATCGCCCAAGAGTTGGGTGCCAATTCCAAATTGATAGGCAATTCTTTCTGTGGGTTATACAAAAGCAATGATTTCTCTTCCTTCAGCTCCAATACATAACTTCCTTGGTTGAACAGAAACTTAGCATTTCCCTTTAATCCAAAGTGAAATTGAATCATTCCACTCTCAATTTCGCGTTGCGCCAAAAAGGGTTCTTTGTCATCATTTTGGAACCGAATGAGGGTAAAATCATCTTCAATTTTAATAATTTCTTGTGAACTCATAGCGACATTTTTTTAGTATAAAGATGATAAATATCAGGTTATTTTATTTAGAACAAATCTAAATAAGGCAGTTGCTATTGCCTGATTTCAGTACAAAAATAGGAATAAATATAAAAAAATAACGATTTTTTGTCGAAAAAACATGTAGCGACATAAAAAGAACTTCTAGCGTTGTTTTTATCAAAGCTATAGTAATAATTTTGCTTGACTTTCTTGAAAAGTACTATTTATGGAAAATAATAACATAAAACACCACTATTTCTACGCTGTAGGATTGAGCTATAAAAAAGCTGATGCTGCAACGAGGGGTAAATTTAGTTTAGACTCTGTTGCCAAAACACGTTTGTTGGAACAAGCCAAAAACGAAGGCATCGAAAGTTTAGTGGTTACTTCAACCTGCAATCGTACGGAAATTTATGGTTTTGCAGAACATCCTTTTCAATTGATAAAATTGATTTGTGAAAATAGTAATGGGACAGTAGAAGAATTTCAACGTGTGGGTTTTGTTTATAAAAACAATGAAGCCATCAGTCATATCTTTAAAGTGGGTACTGGTTTAGACAGTCAGATTTTAGGAGATTTTGAAATAATTGCGCAAATTAAAACCAGTTTTATTCATGCAAAAGCATTAGGCCTTGTCAATACTTTTATGGAGCGTTTGGTAAATGCTGTAATTCAAGCCAGCAAAAAAATAAAAACCGATACCGAAATTAGCTCAGGAGCCACTTCGGTTGCTTTTGCTGCAGTACAATATATCTTCAAAAATGTAGAAGACATAGGAAATAAAAATATTTTACTTTTTGGAACCGGAAAAATAGGTAGAAATACCTGTGAGAACCTGGTAAAACACACCAAAAACGAACACATCACTCTTATAAATAGAACCAAAGACAAAGCCGAGAAACTAGCTGGAAAACTGAATTTAATCGTAAAAGATTATTCAGAGTTGCACTTAGAATTGCAAAAAGCAGATGTTTTGGTTGTTGCTACAGGCGCACAAAACCCAACGGTAGACAAAGCGATTTTGAACTTAAAGAAACCGTTGTTGATTTTGGATTTATCGATTCCAAAAAATGTAAATGAGGATGTTGAGGAATTAGATGGTGTGACTTTAATTCATATGGATTATTTGTCGCAATTGACAGATGAAACTATAGAAAAAAGAAAGAAACACATTCCAGATGCCGAGGCAATTATTGAGGAAATAAAGGAAGAATTTATTACTTGGACAAAAGGAAGAAAATTTGCTCCCACCATCAATGCTTTGAAAGCCAAATTGAACGATATTAAAACTGCAGAATTGAATTTCCAAAGCAAGAAAATTGCAGGTTTTAATGAAGAACAAGCTGAGATTATCAGCGCTAGAATCATTCACAAAATCACGACTCATTTTGCCAATCATTTGAAAGATGAAAATACAATGGTAGATGAAAGCATCGAGTGGATTGAAAAAGTGTTCAAGATTGAGGCGTTGGTTAAGTAATTGTAAAACATTGAATTATTTTTGAACCATTTGTAAATCAATATTTTGCGATGTTTAGATGAGAGTTAAAACTAACCCTTAATGAATCTTAATTTCTTAATGGTTAAAATAAATAATGGTAATATTGCTTTATCATTTGTAAAAAATAAAAATGGCAGATAAAATAATACG
Organism: Flavobacterium ovatum; assembly: GCF_040703125.1. Classification (NCBI taxonomy): domain Bacteria; kingdom Pseudomonadati; phylum Bacteroidota; class Flavobacteriia; order Flavobacteriales; family Flavobacteriaceae; genus Flavobacterium; species Flavobacterium ovatum. The sequence goes on along the minus strand of NZ_CP160035.1, from coordinate 783,451 downwards.
TATAGGTACCCGTGATAGTGAACTCGCATTATGGCAAGCGCATACAGTAGAAAAAAAATTAAATGATTTAGGCTATAAAACTAAAATTGTAGCCGTAAAATCAACAGGAGATGTCGTACTAGACAAACCTTTATACGAACTAGGAATTACCGGGATTTTCACAAAAACACTAGATATCGCTATGATTAATGGCGAGGTTGATATTGCTGTGCATTCTATGAAAGATGTGCCTACTGCTTTGCCAATTGGAATAGTTCAAGCAGCTGTTTTAGAAAGAGCCAATACGGTCGATGTTTTGGCCTACAAAGGAAGTTTAGATTTCTTGGAAGGAAACGGAACAATTGCTACCGGAAGTTTGCGACGTCAAGCACAATGGTTGAACAAATATCCAAATCATAAAGTAGTTGATTTAAGAGGAAATGTCAATTTGCGTATGCAAAAACTAGCCGATAACGACTGGAACGGAGCTGTGTTTGCTGCTGCTGGACTGGAACGTATCAATCTAGTTGCGGAAAATCTTATTGCACTCGATTGGATGATTCCTGCACCTGCACAAGGAGCGATGCTTGTGGTAGCCATGGGGAACGACAATTTTACACTAGATGCACTTTCGCATTTGAACGATATCGAAACGGAAATCTGTACCTATATAGAACGCCAATTTCTAAAAACTTTAGAAGGGGGCTGTACAGCGCCAATTGGTGCTTTGGCTACTTATAATGAAGAGGAAGATACGATTCATTTTCAAGGTGTTTTATTTTCGCTTGACGGAAAAGAAAAACTAGAAGTAGATAAAGTGGTGCCAATCGAAGAATGGAAGAAACTAGGATTCTTCTCTGCACAAGAAGTTTTGAATAACGGAGGAGCAACTTTGATGACAGAAATAAAAAACAAACTGAAAAAATAATGAGTCAAATAAGCATTTTATCAACCAAAACATTATCTGCAGAGCAAAGACAAGTATTTATCGATGCGGATTATGACCTATTGGAACAAGATTTTATTGAGGTAAAAAACAACCAATTTGAGTTGGATAAATTCAATAGCAATTTGATTTTTAGTAGTCAAAATGCCGTTGGGAGTTTAATGGAACAAAGCGGTTGGGAGGTTCTTAAAACCAAAACGGTTTTTTGTGTTGGAATTAAAACCAAAGAGTTACTGGAACAAAACGGTTTTACAGTTGCTGTCTACATGGATTATGCCTCTGAACTTTCTGAAATTATTACCTTAATATACAACAAAGAAAGTTTTACTTTTTTGAGCGGAAATTTACGTAAAGAGACGTTGCCGGAAGCATTAAAAGAAGCTGGAGTTACCTTTAACGAAATAGAAGTGTATCAAACTACATTAGCACCTTTCAAAATATCGGACCAAGAAAATTTTGACGGAATTATGTTTTTCAGTCCTTCAGCTGTGGAGAGTTATTTTTCGAATAATAAAATTAAAAAAGAAATCTGCTTTTGCGTAGGCAATACAACTGCTGCAGCATTAGAAGAATATAAAATAAAAAACATAGTAGTAGCTGAAATTCCGACCGTGGAGGATACTATTATTGCTGTTTTAGAACATTACAATCCTGAAATCATAGAGCCAGAAGCTCAAAATTAAAATATCCCCTAATTCCCGAAGGGGAAATTAAAAGAAATACAATTATGTTAAAGAATGATTTGTTTTTAAGAGCATTAAAAGGTGAAACTGTTCAACGTCCACCCGTTTGGATGATGCGTCAAGCCGGAAGATATTTACCGGAATTTATCGCTTTGCGTGATAAATATGATTTTTTTACCCGTTGTCAAACACCTGAATTGGCTGCCGAAATCACAGTTCAGCCGATTCGTAGAATTGCTCCAGATGCTGCGATTTTGTTTTCAGATATCTTGGTGATTCCGCAAGCAATGGGAATTGAAGTAGAAATGAAACCAAATTTTGGTCCATATTTACCAAATCCGATTCGTACAATTCAGGATGTTGAAAACGTAATCGTTCCAGACGTTCATGAAACTTTAGGATACGTTTTTGACGCTATTAAATTGACCAAAGAAATGTTGAATGATGAGGTGCCATTAATTGGTTTCGCAGGTTCACCATGGACAATTATGTGCTATGCGGTAGAAGGTCAAGGGTCTAAAAGCTTTGATAAAGCCAAAGGTTTTTGTTTCTCACACCCAGAAGCAGCACATGTTTTATTGCAAAAAATTACAGACACGACTATTTTATACCTAAAAGAAAAAGTAAAATCGGGAGTAGATGCCGTTCAGATTTTTGACTCTTGGGGCGGAATGTTATCTCCAACAGACTATCAAGAATTTTCTTGGAAATACATCAACCAAATCGTTGAAGCTCTTGCAGATGACGCTCCAGTGATTGTATTCGGAAAAGGATGTTGGTTCGCTCTTGGCGAAATGGGAAAAAGCCGCGCTTCTGCATTAGGAGTAGACTGGACTTGTTCTCCAAGAAACGCAAGATATTTGTCGGGTGGAAACATTACTTTACAAGGTAATTTTGACCCATCAAGATTATTGTCTCCAATTCCGGTTATCAAGAAAATGGTACACGAAATGATTGACGAATTCGGTAAAGACAAATACATCGTGAACTTAGGTCACGGAATTTTACCTAATATTCCAGTAGACCATGCTAAGGCGTTTATTGATGCTGTGAAGGAATACGGGAATTAGTAAAATAGTATGCAGTCGCAATTTTCGGTCACAGTGAACTGAAAACTGCGACTGAAAACTCAATAATATGTTAAACAAAGGATTACGTGACAAGGAAAGTGAACGAATTGACAATGTGTTAAAGACGTTGCATTCATTGGTTTTTGTGCCTAATAAAACATTTGATAGTGATCAATTAGGAGAAGCATTAAAAGATTTCGGACTTACGATTGGAAGTTTAGGTGAAATTACAACTATCGACTTACTCGTCTTATTAGAAAGATTGCATTTCGATTGGTATCAAAAAGAACAATTTGCAGATTTTTTAGTGGTTTTTTCGAAAGAAAAGCCATTTGATTTAATCGAAAAAGCATTAGCCATTTACAATTATATTCAACAAGAAAGTAAAACTTTTTCGTTTGGAATATTTAATAAAATTGCAGCGGTAAAAGCTGATTTATAATGAAAAATAAATTCTACGCATACATACAAACTTTACAAGACCAAATCGTAGCAGGACTAGAAGCTGTTGATGGTCAAGCCAAATTTAAAGAAGATCTTTGGGAACGTCCAGAAGGCGGTGGCGGAAGAACTCGAGTAATCGAGAACGGAAGAGTTTTTGAAAAAGGTGGAGTCAATATATCAGCTGTTCACGGTAAATTACCAGACAGTATGCAAAAGCTATTTAATGTAGGTGAAGCAGATTTTTTTGCTTGTGGATTGAGTTTGGTTTTGCATCCAAAAAGTCCAATGGTGCCTACGGTACATGCGAACTGGCGCTATTTTGAGATGTATGACGAAAAGGGAAATGTAATCCAGCAATGGTTTGGAGGCGGACAAGATTTAACCCCTTATTATTTGTTTGAAGAAGATGCAACTCATTTTCACCAAACCTGTAAAACAGCTTGTGATAAACACAATCCAGACTTTTATCCAAAATATAAAAAACAATGTGATGCTTATTTCTGGAATGCACATCGTAATGAAGCCCGTGGAATTGGAGGATTATTCTTTGACTATTGCAAAGCAACCGAAGAGATGAGCATGGAAAAATGGTTTAACTTTGTCTCTGAGGTTGGGAATAGTTTCCTAGAAGCGTATGTTCCGATTGTTGAAAAGAGAAAAGAATTACCTTACACACCAGAACAAAAAACATGGCAAGAAATCCGTCGTGGTCGTTATGTAGAGTTCAATTTGGTGCACGACAAAGGGACTTTATTTGGATTAAAAACCAACGGAAGAATTGAATCGATTTTGATGAGTTTGCCACCACATGTGCAGTGGGTTTATGACCATCATCCAGAAACGGGAAGTGAAGAAGAAAAATTAATTCAAGTGTTAGAGAATCCAAAAGAATGGATTTAAGAGTGCTGAATAACGATTTTTGATTTCAGATATAACTAATCGTTAAACGACATTCTATTAAATATAAAAATAATAAGATTAAAGACCGATGATTTTTGATTAATGGTGACAATCAACATAAATCAAAAATCGTTAATCAAAAACCGTTAATCACACATCATTATGTTCCCATTACAGCGAGGTAGAAGATTAAGAACCAATGAATCCATTAGAAGTTTGGTTCGCGAAACAACTTTAAGTCCATCCGATTTTATGTTTCCAATGTTTGTTGCAGAAGGCGAAAATGTGCAAGTTGCCATTCCATCTATGCCAGGAATCTTTCGCCGTTCGATAGATTTGACAGTTAAGGAAGTCAAAGAATTATTTGAATTAGGAATTCGCGCAGTCAATATTTATGTGAAAGTAAGCGAGGGTTTAAAAGACAATACAGGAAAAGAAGCGTGGAATCCAAATGGGTTGATGCAAAATACAATTCGTGCTATTAAAACGGCTTGTCCAGAGATGATTGTCATGCCAGATGTGGCATTAGACCCTTATTCTATTTATGGTCACGACGGAATCATTGCCAATGGAGATGTAGAGAATGACTCTACAAATGATTCGCTAGTCAAAATGGCAGTTTCACATGCCCAGGCTGGTGCCGATTTTGTAGCACCATCTGATATGATGGATGGACGTGTGTTGCGTTTGCGTCAAGGTCTTGATGCGGCAGGTTTTCACAATGTTGGAATTATGAGTTATTCCGCTAAGTATGCTTCGGCTTTTTACGGGCCTTTCCGTGATGCTTTGGATAGCGCACCAAAAGAATCGGAAGTCGAAGTACCAAAAGATAAAAAAACGTACCAAATGGATTATGCCAATCGCATCGAAGCTATTAAAGAAGCGGTTTGGGATGTAGAAGAAGGAGCAGATATGGTTATGGTAAAACCAGGAATTGCTTATTTGGATATTGTTCGTGAAGTAAAAAATGCAGTAAATGTTCCTGTGACAGTTTATCATGTTTCCGGTGAATATGCGATGATAAAAGCCGCTGCCGAAAGAGGTTGGTTAGACAATGATGCCATTATGATGGAACAATTAATGTGCATCAAAAGAGCAGGAGCGAGTTTGATCTCTACCTATTTTGCTAAAGAAGCGGCTATACTTTTAAAAAAATAAAATAAGTATTGACTTTTTCATTAAGATGATAAATGTCATTAGTTATAAATTTATAATATTTTATCTTTGATAGTATAAATACATACAAATATGAAAAAAATAATAATTTTTGGATTGGTTTTTTTAGCCATTTCTTGCAAAAAGAAAGAAGAAGAATCATTTGGCAAACAAGAACCAGCCGCAACTACGGAAGCCTCTTCTGAAGGAATGCCGGCAGAAGCTCAAACACCAGAAAAATTGGGAGAAACCATTTTTAACGGAAAAGGAACTTGTATAACTTGTCATAAAGTGGATACTAAACTGATTGGGCCCAGCGTACAAGAAATTGCATCGGTTTATAAAGCCAAAGGCGGAAGTATTATCGCGTTCTTAAAAGACGATGCGAAACCCTTGGTTGACCCAAGTCAGTATGAGATTATGAAAGCCAATTTTGCTATTACCAAAGCCATGAGCGATGAAGAATTAAAAGGCCTTGAAGCTTATATTTACAGTAAATAATTTTAAGATTATCCCAAGAGTTTATCTTTTCAATTGTTCTAATAATTAGGATAAATTGTAAAGATAAACAGGGCTATTATTTTTTTTTAATAAATAAATAAAAAACTGTAAAATCACATCGTTTTTTTCCTACTTTAGTAGGGCGTTGTAAATACCTCATTATATAATAGAAACAACTCATTTTCAAAACAAATTTAGTTTATACAGTTATAACCATTAGGGTTGATGCTATAGAAGCAATTGCTGGATTATAAATTATTTTTAAAATGAGATTTGTGTATGAGAATACCGCTACTTTATTTTTCCTTGTTGTTTCCCTTTGTATTACTTTTTCCTCAAAATAGCACTCAGGTTTCGGGAACAGTTTTAGAGTCTAAAACACTACAGCCATTATCCTCTGTTGTGGTGTCACTACAAAATACCATCTTGATGCAATTGACAAGTACCAATGGAACCTTTGTATTGGACGTAATTAATTCAGGCGAATATTTACTACTTGTACATAGTCAAGGGTATAAAGATATTTTGTTGTCTATTTCCGTTTCCGAAGATAAAATATTGAATTTAGGTACACTCATTTTAGAGGAAGATGTCGTTTCGGAACAACAGAGCAATACGATTCGACTTTTGGATGAAGAAGTTCAAGATGACAACGGCAGTTCTGTGAGTACTTCTATTTTATTACAATCCACCAAAGATGCTTTTCAGCAAGCCGCTGCCTTCAATTGGGGAGCTGTGCGTTTTAGAATGCGGGGACTCGATAGCGAGCAAGCAACAACGCTTATTAATGGTGTCAAAATGAACAAAGTCTATGACGGCAGACCACAGTGGGGTAACTGGGGCGGACTCAATGACGTGACTCGTAATCAAGAACTCACCATTGGAACGACGGCTTCGGACTATAGTTTTGGAGGTGTTTTGGGAACTCAAGAAATTAATACACGAGCTTCCATTTTTAGAAAAGGAACCCGCATCACTTTTTCGGCAACCAATACCAATTACAATTGGCGAACGATTGCCACGCATGCATCAGGTTTGATGTCGAATGGTTGGGCGTATGTGATTTCGGCGGGTAAACGATGGGCAAATGAAGGTTTTTTTGACGGAACGACTTATGATGGTAATTCGGTTTTTGTGGGTGTCGAAAAGAAAATAAATGATAAACATTCTTTGAATTTCTCTGGTTTTTATACACCCAATGCCAGAGGGAAGAATTCGCCAAATACCGATGAAGTGATTCAGCTTACTTCTAAAAATTATAATGCCTATTGGGGTTTTCAAGACGGGAAGCAACGAAATGCAAGGGTCAAAACGGTAGCAGAACCAATTTTTATGGTGAATCATTATTTTACCATCAACGACCATAGTAATCTGCAATCTTCTGTGATGTATCAGACAGGAAAAATTAGCAATAGTAATATTGATTATCAAAATGCCAACAGTCCCGATCCTGCGTATTATCGAAAGTTACCGAGTTATTATCTTTCGCTATACACTGCCGACCAAGGCGAGTATTCTGGCGCTTTTATTCCAGATGAAGGGAATGCAGAGAAGAGTCGCTTGCAATTTTTGGCTAATCCTCAAATTGATTGGGCTGCTTTGTATCGCGCCAATCAAAGTCCGATATTAGATGGAAACGGTAAAATAAGCGGTTATGCGCCTGCACAAAGTCATTATGTATTGTATGAAGATCGCACCGATGACACTACTATTGCAGGCAACAGCCTTTTTGCTACCCAAATAAATGCCAACGTGATGATGAATGCTGGCGCTTCGTTCTCCAACTTACAATCTCATAATTATCAAAAATTGATTGATTTATTAGGAGGAGCTTATTTTGAAGATTTTGATCCGTATTATAAAGGCAGTCAATCACAATCGGACTTGAATAATCCGAATCGAAAAGTTTTGAAAGGAGAAGCGTATGGGTATAATTTCAATTATTTGGCCCAAACTTTTGATGCTTTTACGCAGTTTAGATTCACTTACAAAACTGTTGATTTTTACCTAGCGCAATCTTTTACTTCTACAAGTTACCAACGAGAAGGATTGTATAAAAACGGAATTTACGAATCTAATTCTTTTGGAAAAAGTCAAAAATTAAACTTTGAGAATTTTGGTTTCAAGGGAGGGATGATCTTTAAAATTTCAGGCAGACAATCGGTAACCATAAACGGAGCACATTTGACCAAAGCACCTTCCTTGAAAAGTAGTTTTCCTAATGCAAGACTCAATAATTCTGTCATCTCTTCCTTGGAAAGTGAAACCATAAATAGTCTAGATGCAAGCTATGTTTTTCGTTCGCCAAAATTTCAAACCCGATTAACAGTTTATACCATTACACAGCAAAATGCAACGCAAACTTCTTTTTTCTATGCCGAAGGGATTTTTGACAACGGTGCAGGTTACACTAGCACCAATGGTTTTGTAGGTCAAACAATGTCTCATTTGAACAAGAGTAATCAAGGGCTAGAATGGAGTGTGGAATACAATATCAATTCGACATTAAAAACAACTCTGGCTGTAGCCTACGGACAGTATTTTTATACAAACAACCCAAATTTGCATATTACAAATGATGCTTTGGCAACCGTTGACAATCCAAATACTACTATTGATTTTGGAACTGCATTACTCAAAAATTACAAGCAAGCCGGAATGCCACAGCAAGCCTATAGTGTAGGTTTGGAGTACCGTGATCCTCATTATTGGTGGTTGGCCACAAATATAAATTATCTGGACGGTCGTTATGTAGATGTTTCGCCTATAGCGAGAACAAGTCGTTTTTATACCAATCCAGCTAGTGGTTTCACATTTCCAGAAGCGACGGAGGAACGAGCCAAAATACTTTTGGAACAAGAAAAGTTGCAGGCTGTAGCTTTGCTTAATGTTATTGGTGGAAAATCTTGGCGCATTCAAAAAAGATATTTGGGTTTGTTTTTCAGCATCAATAATGTGCTAGACACTTACTACAAAACAGGTGGATATGAGCAAGCTCGGAATGCCAATTTTCGTCAACGCAATCAGGATTTGGCGAGCACTGCACCTTCGTTTGCAAACAAATATTTTCAGGGATATGGTCGTACGTATTATCTCAATCTCAATTTAAGTTTATAACAAAATCATGGCTTATGAAACCACAATTTTATTTATCAATCGTTTTGCTTTTTGTTTTTTCGGCTTGTGTTACGGGCGAAATTGAAGTTCCTCAAATGGTTTGCAATCAAATTGATTTTTCGACTAATAAAACAGTTTTAGAAGTGGTTAAAAATGCCAATTCGGTTGTTACGCCATATCCTTATGATGATATTATTGAGGCCTATGTAGTTTCTACAGATGAGTATGGCAATTATTTTAAAACCATTTCTTTGCAAACTTTGGCAACAGCCACCACTCCTTCCGTTGGTTTTAGCGTTCCTATTGATGCTAGTAATTTGTATGTCGACTATCGATTGGGAAACAAAGTTTATTTGAAATTAAAAAATCAATACACCGATATATACTTTGGAGGACTACGTATTGGCGGGATTTATGCCAATGCTTTCAATGAAGCTTCAGTGGGTCGATTGTCGCAAAACGATTATAAAAACGTACTTTTTCCATCTTGCACGACTTTGAAAGACGATGAATTGGTGAAAACCATGACCATTCCAGAATTGTTGAAAGACAGTAATTTAAACACCTTGGTAGAGTTGAATGATGTGCAATTTGCCGAAGCGGCGATTGGTCGTCACTATTTTGAAGATGATAATAATGTTGGTGGCGGTACCAATTGGTATTTGTTGGATAAAAACGGAAATCAAGTGTACCTAAGAACGAGTGGTTACGCCCGTTTTGCTGCTAGTTTAGTTCCCACAACCAAAGTAAAGGTGCGAGGAGTTTTGACCAAATTTGGAGTAGATTATCAACTGGTTGTTCGGTCAGAAAGTGATATTGAACCGTCTACAGCACGTGGCATACCGTTTTTTACAGAAAATTTTCAAGGGGCGGTTGACAAAAGTAATTTGAGTTTGCCAGGTTGGGCCAATCTCGTGCAAGCGGGTTCTTTGTTTTGGAAAGGGGCGGTTTATAATGGCAATGGTTGCGCAGAGTTTTTGATTAGTGGAACAAAAGTGAACTCAAATATTGGCTGGTTGATTTCGCCAAAAATAGATATGGATATTTATAAAAATGAAGTATTAACCTTTAGAAGTGCCCAACACCACTTGGATGTAGATTCTCCTTTGAATACTTTGGAACTTTATGTTTCCAAAAATTTTGATGGATTGGATGTTACCAAAGCCACTTGGGTAAAAGTGAATTTTAACGTGCCGCAACAAGCTACTCCTTGGTATCAGTTTATTGGTTCGGGTGGGGTTGATTTGTCGAGTTACACAGGCAAAATTAACATTGCTTTCAAATACATTGGCTCGGGTAAAAATACGGCTTTGGATGGTGCTTTTCAAGTAGATGATGTTCAGATTTATGGAGAAAAATAGGTGCGAAAAATCTAGAATAATTTATGATTTTATTAGAATCCTACTGTTGATTAAATGACTTACATTTGCAAAAAATTAAAGCAATGAAGAGTAAGATACTCAAAGGGTTGAAAATTACTGGGATTACAATAGTTGGTCTACTAGTATTAATGTTTGCATTGCCAAAATTGTTTCCAGAATTCATTACCAATCAAATTAAGGTTTTTGCTAACGAAAATATTGAGGGCGAATTGCATTTTCAGGAATCCAATTTGTCGTTTTTTGATCATTTTCCTTCATTGACACTTACGTTGAAGGATTTTAATTTAAAAGGAGCTGCTCCTTATAAAAACGAAACGTTGATTAGTGCCAAGGCAATGGCTTTTGGAATAAATATTCCTAGATTGATTTTCAAAAAAGAGGTAAAAATTGACCAAATATTTGTTTCGAATGCCTTGTTCAATATCAAAGTAAATGAACAAGGACAGGCGAATTACAGCGTTTATAAATCCAAAGATGAAAGTCCTACTGACAGCGAAAGTTCTGAAACTACTATCAAATTAGAAAAGATAGACATCAAGAATACTCAGGTGGTTTATAATGATTTATCGACTAAAATCCTGATGGAAGCTCGTGGTTTCAATTATGTGGGAAAAGGAGATTTGGAAAAATCTGTTTTTGATTTGGTGACCGAAGCGAAGATTAACTCTTTTGATTTTAGCCTTGGAGGCGAACAATATTTGAAAAACAAACAAGTGAATGCGACGTTGATAACCAAAATCAATACCACTTCTTTGGCTTTTGAATTCAAGCAAAATGATTTGAAAATCAATAAATTGCCAGTAGATTTCAAAGGAACCTTCAATTTCATTAAAGACGGTTATGCGATGAATTTTGTTGTAAAATCGACTGATAGTAATTTGTATGATTTTTTTACTGCTCTTCCACCTCAATTTACGCAATGGTTGTCTAAGACTATAATCGAAGGGAAAACAGATGTTTTGTTGACTTTAAAAGGTGATTATATCGAAAAGGAAAATAAGAAACCCGATTTAGGTTTCAACATGAAAATTCGAAAAGGGATGATTGCTTATGATAAGGTTCCGGTGGCGGCATCAAATCTTTTTTTGAATTTTGACACCAAATTACCTTCTTTAGATACTCAAAAACTGAATGTTAAGATTGATTCTATATATTTCAATTTAGGAAAAGAATATTTCAATGGAATCCTAGATATAAAAGGATTAGAAAAACCTGCAATTGCTGCTCGTTTTCGTGCCCAAATGGATTTAGAAAAAATGAATCGCGCTTTCGGAATTTCGACCATAAATCTTAAAGGAGTTTTGAATGCAGATCTTTCGGTAAATGGTGTGTATGACATGGAAAATAAAATTTTACCTAAAACGAAAGGATTTATCAATTTGAAAAATGGTGCGATCAAAACGCCATATTATCCTAATCCAATAACCGATATTAATTTGGATTTGACAATGGACAACCCAGCTGGAACTACCAAAGATCTTTCGATAAAAATGAATCCAGCTTCTTTTGTATTCGAAGGAAAGCCTGTAAAAGTAGAAGGTGCATTTAGTAATCTAGATGACATCAACTATGATTTAAAAGTAAATGGCGAAATGGATTTGGGCAAAATCTATCAAGTGTTTTCACAAAAAGGTTTAGATATAAAAGGATATATCAAAGCGAATCTAGCCTTGAAGGGAACGCAGAGCGACGCCACAAACGGTCGCTATTCGAAATTAAAGAATAGCGGAACTTTATTATTGCGAAACATTACGACATATTCTCAATATTTACCAAAAGCTTTTGTGATTAACGAAGGTCTTTTTACCTTTAAACAAGACCAATTGCAGTTCAAAAACTTTACAGCATCTTATGGGAAATCCGATTTTGTGATGAACGGAAACATGAGCAATGTGATCAATTTTGTGTTGTCTGACAAAGCGGTTTTAAAAGGGAATTTTGCTTTAAAAAGTAAAAATTTATATGTAGATGAATTTATGTATGCAAGTCCAGATCCTGCTCCAGTTGATGGACAAGTTGCGAGTGCAGCTGTCAGTTCGGGAGTGGTTGTGATTCCGCCAAACTTCAATTTGAATCTTTCGGCGCATTCGAACAAAGTCTATTGGCAAGGGCTTACGATTTCGGATTTGGCTGGAAATATGAATGTGAACAAAGGCAAATTAAGTTTGAAAGAGTCGGGTTTCAAGATTATTGGTAGTCCCGTAAGAATGGATGTGGTTTATAATAATGAAACTTTGCAAAGAGCTTTTTTTGATTTTAAAATAAAAGCCGAGGATTTTGATATAAAAAGAGCGTATAACGAAATCGAAATGTTTCGTAATATGGCAACAGCGGCAAAAAGTGCTGAAGGAATTGTTTCTTTGGATTATGCTGTAAAAGGGAAGATGAATCAAGACATGAAACCTATATATCCGTCATTGTCTGGAGGCGGAAAGCTTTCTGTGAAAGATGTAAAAATGAAAGGTTTCAAGATGTTTAACAATGTGAGTAAGTCGACTAGTTTTGAAAGCATCAAAGACCCAAATGTGACGAAGGTAGATATTAATACGACCATCAAAAATAATATAATTACTATTGAACAATTCAAATTCAAATTTGCAGGTTTTAGACCTAGAATCGAAGGAACTTCTAATTTTGATGGAAAATTGAACATAAAAATGCGTTTGGGATTACCACCACTAGGAATTATCGGGATTCCGTTGACGGTTACCGGAACACAAGAAAATCCAAAAGTAAAACTCGGTAAAAAAACCGAAGAGATTGAAGAGCAAGAATATATTGAAACCCCTATTAAATAAAAATTATTATGAAGTATTACGCAGTAGTAGCAATTACATTAGCAATCTCAGTGAGTTCTTGTAAAAAGAAAGATCAAGATCAAGAGCAAAATCAACAACAAGTTGAAGTGACTGATAATTCAGCTAAAAATGAGCAAGAAATTAAAGATTATTTAGAAAAAAATCATCTAACGGCCGAAAAAACGGACTCTGGTTTGTATTATATCATTACCGAAGAAGGAAAAGGGGCACAGCCAACAGCAGATTCAAATGTAACCGTGGCTTACAAAGGGTATTTTACAAACGGAACTGTTTTTGACCAAAGCGGTGCCGAAGGAATCTCTTTTGGATTAAACCAAGTGATTAGAGGTTGGACAGAAGGTATTCCAAAATTCAAAGCTGGTGGAAAAGGAGTGTTATTAATCCCTTCAAATATTGGTTACGGAGATAATTCTACTGGTCCAATTCCAGGTGGTTCTGTACTTTTGTTTGATATTGATTTGATTTCAGTTCAATAAATATAAGGATGCATTAGAGTCAAAATATTAAAGACTCTTAAAACCAATTTCTAGTTTGCAAATCATTAAATTTGTAACTTATTCAATATTATGATAGAAAAAGAAGAAATCAATTTTGAAAAAACGGCTATAGTTGGAATCATCACTCAGAATCAACCCGAGGATAAACTCAACGAATATCTGGACGAACTAGAGTTTTTGACTTTTACCGCAGGTGGTGAAGTAGTTAAACGTTTTTATCAAAAAATGGACAAACCCAATCCCAAAACTTTCGTAGGGACTGGTAAAATAGAAGAAATCTTGTTGTATGTAAAAGAGAACAAAATTTCGACCTTGATTTTTGATGACGAGTTAACACCTTCGCAACAAAAAAACATATCCAAAATAATCGAGGATTGCAAAGTCCTTGATAGAACACACCTTATCCTAGATATTTTTGCACAACGTGCCGAAACTTCCTACGCACGTACTCAAGTAGAGTTGGCGCAATGCCAATATTTATTGCCGAGGCTTTCAGGAATGTGGACTCACCTTGAACGTCAAAAAGGAGGAATTGGAATGCGTGGACCTGGAGAAACAGAGATTGAAACCGATAGACGTATCGTGCGTGATCGTATTGCTCTTTTGAAAGATAAAATCAAGGCCATTGACAAACAAATGGGGACGCAACGCAGCAATCGTGGTTCAATGGTACGAGTAGCTTTGGTAGGATATACCAATGTAGGGAAATCGACCTTGATGAATGCCGTAGGGAAAAGCGATGTGTTTGTAGAGAACAAACTCTTTGCAACTTTGGATACAACAGTTCGTAAAGTAGTGATTAAAAACCTGCCTTTCTTGCTTTCAGATACCGTAGGATTTATTAGAAAATTGCCAACACAACTCGTAGATTCTTTCAAAAGTACGTTGGATGAAGTTCGTGAAGCCGATTTGTTATTGCACGTTGTTGATATTTCTCACCCAGATTTTGAAGATCATATCGCTTCTGTAAATCAAACTTTGGCCGATATCAAAGCACACGATAAGCCGACTTTGATGGTCTTTAATAAAATCGATGCTTATAAATATTTAACGATAGACGAAGACGATTTGATTACCGAAAAAACACCTAAACATTATACTCTTGAAGAATGGAAATCCACTTGGATGAGTCGTGTAGGAGAATCGAATGCGTTGTTTATTTCGGCAACCAACAAAGAAAATTTCGAAGAATTCAGAGAACGTGTTTATGAAGCCGTGCGTCACATACATGTCACACGCTTTCCATACAACAAGTTTTTGTATCCTGATTATAAGGATGTCGTGGAAAAGGACGAAGAGTAAAGAAAAATCCCTTTTGAAAACCTAGTGTTTCAAAAGGGATTTTTCTTTAACAAAAGAACTGTACGATTTATGAGGAATTTAGTGTATAAAAGCGTGGTTTTATAATTAAAACGCAAGTTTACTTTTGGTTTTTAACGTCTCTATTAACAATTATGAATAATTAAATAAGTTAACTTTAAGAAATAAGTTTTCGCATAATCTTTCTGAATTTAATACCACCTATATAATAAAAATAATGATTTTCAGGGCGTAATTAAAAACCTACAATTAAATAGTGATTAATTATTTAAAATAATTGCAGTAATTTTTTATTAACTAAAATCTATATGTCATGAAAGCAGTAATTATAAGTTTATTATTTTTTGGTTTTGCAACGGTCACCTACTCTCAAGGTGAAAAAGTGGACAATAAGTTAAATTTAGAGATAACCAATTTGCCTGAAGTCGTCATACATAAGGCTGAAAAAGATTTTTCGGTTTATTTGCGAGATAATAACCCTGACAAACACGTCAATAGACTTCAAGAAAAATTTATTTCCTATGATATAGGAAGGGACTATGAAGGAGCTAAAGAATATTTGGTTGTCATGAGATTAAGAAAAGGCTCTTTGGCAGCTACTTATGATGGAAATGGAAAATTAACTCGTGTAGTAGAAAAGTATAAAAATGTTAGACTGCCTGACAAAGTGTTAATTTCAATTTACAAAACCTATCCTGAATGGATAATTGTCAATGATAAGTTGTTATATACTCAATCAGAGGGTGAAGTCCTTAATAATGAGTATAGTTTGAAAATTAAAAAAGACAACGATGTTAAAAGACTAGTTGTAAATCCCAATGGGGATATTTTAAAGGAACTTTAAATTTCCAAAAACAGTAAAAAAGCCTTTTGAATTTGATTTCAAAAGGCTTTTTTAGTTGAGATAATAAGAAATAATTTTTCTAAAACCCATAATTAGCACCAAGGCCAAAAACTTCACGTATTTGCGTTGCCTTAATCGAGTTATCATCATAAATAGCTTGAACAGCTATATTCGCTGTTAGGTATTTGTTGATTCTCATTACCACATTCATTTGGTAATCTACATCCACGTTTTGAGGATTGTCTAAATAGTTAGAATATAAATTTAATCTATTTTCAATAGAAACATTGGTCATTACGTTCACTTTGTAGTAGGCTGAAATACTGGCACCAAATTCAAAACGAGAAGTATCTCCTTGTTTGACTCCAAAGGAAGGTCCTGTTGTCGTAAAATGATCGTGTACAAAAATAAATTTTCCTGCGGCAGGTGCAATATTCACACTTAGGTTATCACTTTTTTTCCAGAGCATACCTGGTCCAAATTGAAAATAAGCAGGCGAGAAAAAGTGTGACAATCGAACACCTGTTTTATTATCAAAACCTGAATCCATTTGCGTTTTGAAATTAAAAAAAGCGGAGTAATACCAATCCCCTGAAGCTTTTTTACCCCAAAGAGAATTTAGTTCCAAGCGGTCATCTGTTTTGGCAGTTTCTGGTATTCCTTTTATTTTACTCAATCCATACGCCATGATAAACTTGTTGTCCCAAACGACATCTCCGTTTTTATAATTGAAATCATAGTTTAGACCAAAATTTCCAGCTATGTTGGATGTTCCTCCGCCTAGCCATTCTTTGTTATAAGCAGATTGATTGAAAAGTAAAGAAATATTTCCTTTCTTAGTCCATAGTTTTGTAGTGTCTTTTACTACCTCCTGTGCTTGAAGCGCAATACCTATCAATATAAAACTGATTGAATAACAGATTTTTTTCATGATTAAAATATTTTGGTTTATGTAAATATAAAAAAAAGCCGCTTAAAAAGCGGCAAAACCCTACGAATTGGGCTGTTTTTTTAGTAAACATGATTGTTTTATGCTTTTTTAGGAGCTTTGTACAACGGCACTGCCGAACATGCTTCCCCGTACATAATGCTACGAGCGTAAGGTTGCAAATGATGTGCTGCCAAAATATAAGCCCTTGTAGGTACTGGTTTTTTTGAACAGCCTTTGATTATCATTGCTTTGTTCTCATATACAGAAAAGTCAATTTTAGGTAACAATTCTTCATATAAAGAAGCGTTTAAGTCATCAATAGTTCCGTCTACAATTTTTTTTGCAAAAGGAGCCAATTGAATGGCAACCAAAATAGAAGACCAGGCCGGAACAATCGCATCTGTACTACAATGAATAGCAACCAATTGATCTTGGTATTGTGACCAATCGTGATTTTTTAGGCTTTCTCTAAAGTCTTTTTCTCTTAATAAAAAACCTTCAATCAGCCATTGTGAAATATCAATTTGCACACGCTGTCCTTTTGGATAGTAATCTTCCAAATCAAAAACCTCCAGTTTGCTCTCGGCAACTTTGTTGATTATTTCGTCCATTTCTTTTGGTTTCAAGTTTCAAGTTTAAGGTTTAAGGTTTCAAGTTTTCTTATGTAACGTGAAACCTTTAACATGAAACTTTTTTAAAGCATTCCTAATTCTAATTTTGCTTCTTCGCTCATCAAATCTTTGCTCCATGGCGGGTCAAAAGTAATTTCTACTTCGGCATCTTTGATGTGCTCAATTGATTTCACTTTTTCCTCTACTTCTCTTGGTAAACTTTCTGCAACTGGGCAGTTTGGAGATGTCAAAGTCATCAAGATTTTTACTTCATAATCTGTATTTACCATTACGTCATAAATCAATCCTAATTCGTATATGTCTACAGGAATCTCTGGATCGTAAATGGTTTTTAATTTTTTTACGATCAATTCTCCTAATTCGTTGGTGTCTATTTGTTGTTCCATTTTTATTTGTTTTATGTTTTAAACCATATTAGAATTATATTTTTTTCTTAACCATATAAGAAATATAAGACCATATAAGTGTTGTTGCTTAAAAGAGATATAAGCTTGTTTATTCCTCTTTTAGTGTACTATATCTATTATTGACATATGTTTTTTGACCATGGTCAAAAATATTTGTGACATTAAAATTAATCATTAATCCAATCGGAGCTTCCAAAAGATTCATGTATGACATTAATTTCGCAACATGAACCGGTATAATTTTATCAGTTGCTTTTAATTCAACTACTAGGCAATTTTCGACAAATAAATCACATCTTAAATCAGATTCTAAACTTAAACCTTTGTACTCAATTGGAATTGTAAGTTCGGTCTGAAAATGGATTCCTCTTAGAGTTAATTCATGAATCATGCATTTATGATAAATACTTTCCAATAAACCAGGACCTAATTGTTTGTGAACTTCAATTGCTGCTCCATTTACAGTGTAAATTAAATCCTTTAATGATTTCTTAGTAACCATAGTAGTAGATGTTGATGATACTACTAAAGTAAGAATTTTTATGTAATTGAAACCCAATCAAAAGCTTACATGTTCTTAATTATTAGTTTCTCTTAAATGCTCTTACATTTCTTATATGGTTTAAAAAAACATATCAGTGTCTATTTCTTAGCATCGAATGCCAAAGCATACATCTTAATATTCTTAATCATCGATACCAATCCATTCGCACGTGTTGGAGAAAGGTGTTCTTTCAAACCAATTTCGTCAATAAAATCCATGTCAGCGTTGATGATGTCAATCGCTTTTTGATTGGAGAAAGTACGAATCAAAATCGCAATAATCCCTTTGGTCAAGATAGCGTCACTGTCTGCTGTGAATACTATCGTATCATCATTTTGCTCTCCTTGTAACCAAACTTTCGATTGACAACCTTTGATTAAATTATTGTCGGTTTTATATTCTTCGGCGATAAGCGGTAACTTTTTTCCGAGGTCGATGATGTATTCATAGCGCTCCATCCAATCATCAAACATCGAAAATTCGTCTACTATCTCGTCTTGTATTTCTTTAATTTTCATTGTTTTGTTTTGCAAATGAATTGATTTTATTTACTATTTTTTCTATTTCAGCAGGCGGAAATCCATGGTCAAAACTAGCAGACTCATATTCTTTTTCTTTGTATTTTATGTTCAAATTAGCGATGGCTGCACCGTCATGGAATCGTTTTTGAGTAGGCGCTTTCAATTGTGCTAATTCCTCTAGCTTTACCTTTTGGAATAAACTGACGATCTCTTTCCAATCTTCATCAGATATTGATATTGTTTTTGCTTTCTCCTTTCCAGAACGGTCGTTTGTAACCGAAGCTGTTTTGTTTTGTATTTCTATTTTTTGATAAAAGCCTCTAGTATTGGCAACATATTCGATTATTGCGGTTTTCATGTCTTCATTTTTTTGACAAGCACAACTACTCCCTATAAGTAGACAACACAATAATGCGATTACATTTTTCATAAAAAATTATTAAGACAACATCATTTGGGCCTTTTTAATCGCTGCTACCAAACTGTCAATTTCTTCTTTGGTGTTGTAAAACGAAAACGAAGCACGAATCGTGCCTGGAATTCCGTAAAAACTCATGATGGGTTGTGCGCAATGATGTCCTGTACGAACAGCAATTCCCAATTTGTCAATGATGGTCCCAATATCATACGGATGAATCCCTTCGATATTAAAAGAAATCACAGATGTTTTGTTTTTGGATGTTCCAAAAATACGCAAGCCTTCAATTTCCAATAATTTCTCGGTTCCGTATTCTAATAACTCTAATTCTTGTTTTTGAATGTTCTCAAAACCAACTTCATTCATATAATCAATGGCAGTTCCTAGAACAATTCCGCCAGCGATATTAGGCGTTCCGGCTTCAAATTTATGAGGCAATTCGGCATAAGTTGTTTTTTCGAAAGAGACTTCTTTAATCATTTCGCCACCACCTTGATAGGGAGGGAGTTTATTTAACCAGTCTTCTTTTCCGTATAGAATTCCAGTTCCTGTTGGACCACACATTTTGTGACCAGAAAATACATAAAAATCACAGTCCAAAGCTTGAACGTCTGGTTTAAGATGCGGTACCGCTTGTGCACCATCAATCAAAATCGCAGCTCCCACTTTGTGCGCTTCTGCAATCATATATTCAATGGGGTTGATGGTTCCCAAGGCATTCGAAATATGATTTACGGTTACAATTTTGGTTTTATCCGACAATAATTTGTCGTATTCGGCCATAATTAATTCTCCCGCTTCATTCATTGGAATAACTTTGAGGGTTGCTCCTGTTTTTTCGCAAAGCATTTGCCAAGGCACAATATTGCTATGGTGCTCTAGTGACGAAACTAGTACTTCATCTCCTGGTTTTAATATTGCAGCAAAACCATTGGTAACCAAATTAATTCCAAAAGTAGTTCCTGAAGTAAAAAGTACTTCGTGACTGTGTTTGGCGTTTATGTGGTTTTGAACTTTGCCACGTGCTATTTCATACGCATCAGTTGCTAACTGACTTAAGGTGTGAACACCACGGTGAATATTGGCGTTTATTTCTTGATAATATTTGGCTATAGCATCAATCACCACTTGTGGTTTTTGAGAAGTAGCGCCGTTATCGAAATATACTAAAGGTTTTCCGTTTACTTTTTGAGAAAGAATAGGGAAATCGGATCTTGTTTTTTGAATGTCTAACATAGTTATTTAGAAAAAATCTAAATACAAAAGTACTAATTCTAAATCGTTTTTGGCAGGATTTGGTAAATTTTTAGGACAGTTTTGTTATTTGCTTTTTATGATTAAAGTAAAAAAAGTTGACACGAATTACACAAATTGGCACGAATTCTAAAACTTAAATAACTAATTCCACGAATTCTCTTAAAACTTCTATTTTATTCGTGTGAATTCGTAAAATTCGTGGCAAAAGAACTTTTCATGCTATGAAAATGATGTTTAATGAACAGAAGTAATTTGCTTTTTTTGATTTGTCTTTGAGGAATAAAATTTCAAAAGGAATAATTTTGCGTTTTTTATTTTTTAAATTGCAGTCTAACGCCTCTTGAATATGATGGGATTTTTTCTGTTTTTACTAGTGCTACTGCTATGTGGTTTTTTTGGAAGAATAGTGTATCGTAAACTCGATTTCTTTTCAGGATTTTCGGCAAAGAATGTGGCTTCCTGTCATTTTATCGACAACCGTCCGCTAGATTTGATAGAATCGCAAGATAATGATTTCAAAGTATTTGGTTTGGCAAGTAATACTCTATTCGAAAAAGGGAAATACGCAACGGCATCTGTATTTGGACTGCAAAAACGAAAAGCGATTTACCGTGAAGGAATTGGTGCAACCTTAATCAATAAAGATTTTGATGAATCGAGACCTTTTTTAGTTCCCAAAAGAGTGAAGTCAAAGCCAGGATTTTATCCTTATGGAGATGTTAAACCAGAGGAAATTGTTTTTACCAATATAGATTACAATGCATTAAATGCCGCAGTTGCTAATTCTTTTGATATTTCTGGACAAAAAGAAAAACGAACTCGGGCAGTAGTCGTTATTTATAAAAATCAGATTTTAGCCGAAAAATATGCATCTGGATTTGATGAGACTAGTAAATTATTGGGTTGGTCAATGGCCAAAAGTATTACGGGAGCTCTATTTGGCGCTTTGGAGCAACAAGGGAAATTTGATATCGATAAACCAGCT
The DNA here is from genome assembly GCF_040703125.1 of Flavobacterium ovatum. NCBI lineage: Bacteria > Pseudomonadati > Bacteroidota > Flavobacteriia > Flavobacteriales > Flavobacteriaceae > Flavobacterium > Flavobacterium ovatum. The sequence continues at coordinate 762,099 of NZ_CP160035.1, read as the reverse complement.
CCTATTCCCGAATGGCAAAATGATGGAAGAAAAAATATCACCACCCGTAATTTGTTGCAAATGAATTCGGGATTGGAGTGGGTAGAAGATTATACTAAAATTTGCGATGTAACTAGAATGTTGTACCAAGCGGTTGATATGGGAAAAGTACAAATCGACAAACCATTGGCTTTTCAGCCCAACACCCATTGGTGTTATTCTGGTGGAACCACCAATTTATTGTCTAAGATATTGCGTTATCAATTTAAATCACATCAAGAGTATTTGGATTTTTGGTACACGAACCTGATTGATAAAATTGGAATGAATTCGATGGTGCTAGAAACCGATATGATTGGGAATTATGTGGGTTCGTCTTATGGTTGGGCAACAGCTAGAGACTGGGGGAAGTTTGGTTTGCTGTATCTGAACCAAGGAAATTGGAATGGGGAGCAAATTCTTTCGCCAGAATGGGTAAAATTTACCAGTACTCCAACCGATACTTCCGAAGGTCGTTATGGAGCTCAATTTTGGCTCAATGCGGGTGGTCATTTTCCGGATGTGCCTCGTGATATGTATTACTGTAATGGTTTTCAAGGACAGATGGTGGCCATTATTCCGTCAAAGGATTTGGTCATTGTACACCTTGGATTGAAAGGAGAAGACTGTTTTGACTTCAATGATTTTTTGCAATCTGTAATTGCTGCTGTGAAAAAGTAATTTTGAGGATATAAGTTGTTGCTAGTCCTGATGGCAGCGGCATCCTTTTTTGTGGTTCTTTTTTGGAACCACAAAAAAGATATAGCGAACAGCAGGAGGGGACGAATTTTGGAAATAATTCGTGTACTCCTGATGAAAATTTAAAATTCGATTCTTCGTTTTTCTTTATTGCTTTGAATGGCAGCTTCGATGATCTGCATGACTTGAATTCCGTCTTGAGGGGTTACGGGTTCGGCGCTGTTTTGTGTGATAGCGTTATACATTCCGTCAAAATAGTCGTAATAATTGCCTTGTAGTGTTGGGGTTTTTTCACTAATTATTTTGCCATTGATTTCAGTGTGGAGCAGTCCTTCCTGTGCCTTGTCTTCGGTTCCCCAGTCGGTCAAATTGGGTTTGTGGTTGAGTTTGAGTTGGTCTTCCTGAACATCGCCACGGTGTTTGAAAAAAGACCCTTTTTTGCCTTGTAAAATATAGGACGGAATCATTTCTCTATTGAAAAAACCAGCTTTTAGGCGAACTCTAAAATTGGGGTAAAACAAGCAAATGTCTAGTGAATCATCAACTAATGAATTTTCGCGTGTGATGCGAATATCGGCATTGACAGCTTGTGGAAAACCGAATAAACTCAAGGCTTGGTCGATCAAGTGCGGACCTAAATCTTTTACTATTCCAGAGCCACCACTTATCGTTTCTTTGTGTGCTTTTGGACTCAAAGTAGGAGTGTAGCGGTCAAAATGAAATTCAGCATCTACTAGTTCTCCCAAAAGTTCTTGGTCAATAACTTTTTTGATGGTTTTAAAATCGCTATCCCATCTTCTGTTTTGGAAAACGGCCAATTTGAGTCCTTTTTCTTTGGCTAAAGCGGCTAGTTCTTGCGCTTCGGCAACGGTGGTAGTAAATGCTTTTTCTACAATGGCGTGCTTGCCAGCTTGTAAAACTTTCTTGGTGTACTCAAAATGAGTAGCTGTTGGTGTGTTCACTACAATGAGTTCTGCATTACTTTCTAGGACAGATTCTATAGTGGGGTAACTGGTTACCGCTGGATAATCGGCTTGAATCAATTTGTTGGTTCGTTCCCAAGAACCTATGAGTTCATAGCCTGGATGTAAACTAAGGAAAGGTGCATGAAATACTTTGCCGGACATGCCGTATGAGAGTAATGCTGTTTTTATTTTTTGCATGCTATTTTATTATTAGTTGCGTTAGTTTGGTACTACTATTGTTAAGGAATTAGAGTAGAACGGTAAATTTAATGCATCTTGTTTGTATTGAAATTAAAATTACACTAATTAACAAACATTTAAAACCTTATGCCGTATTATTGCAAAGGAAATAAAATAGAAAAGCTTACTTTTGTGAGTTGAAAAAAAGAATTAAAATTTTAAAATGGAAATATTTATCAAGCTTTCTCAATTTTTATTGAGCTTATCATTACTTATTATACTTCACGAATTAGGACATTTTATTCCTGCTAAATTATTCAAAACCAGAGTCGAAAAATTTTATTTGTTCTTTGATGTGAAATATTCACTGTTGAAGAAAAAAATTGGGGAAACAGAATACGGAATCGGTTGGTTGCCATTGGGAGGTTATGTAAAAATCTCTGGAATGATTGACGAAAGCATGGACAAGGAGCAAATGGCATTACCACCACAACCTTGGGAATTTCGTTCAAAACCAGCTTGGCAACGTTTGATTATCATGCTTGGTGGTGTAACAGTAAACTTTATTTTGGCTTTCATTATCTATATCGGAATGGCCTTTACTTACGGCGATACTTATATTGCTATGGAAGACTTGAAAGATGGTTTATTGATTGAGAATCCAGTATTGCAAAAAGTAGGTTTCCAAACTGGGGATAACATCTTAGCGGTTGACGGTGAGAAAATTACCAAGTTTGACAACCAAATCAACATGAAAATTATCATGGGTCATAACGTACTTGTCGAAAGAAATGGTGCGGAGCAGACGATAACAATGCCAGAAGATTTTATTGATCAATTGTCAAAAGTAGAGAAGGGGCAACTGGTTTCTATTCGTATGCCTTTTGTGATTGGTGCTGTAGCTGACGGATCGCCTAACACGGTGTTGGAAGCTAAAGACATGATTTTGTCTTTGAACGGTCAAAAAGTAAAATATTTTGACGAAGCTAAAACGATATTAGAAGCTAACAAAAATAAGACGGTTCCTGCTGTTGTATTACGTGATCAAAAAGAAATTTCTATATCGTTACAAATTAACGCTGAAGGAAAAGTAGGCGTTCAATTAGGTGGCTTAGGAATGGATTCCTTAGAGAAACTAGGATATTATAAAGTACGCAAACAAGAGTTTGGTTTCTTTGAATCATTTCCTGTGGGAATCGAAAAAGGAAAAGACCAGTTAATAGGTTATGGAAAACAATTGCAAATGATATTTAACCCAGATACGGGAGCTTACAAACAAGTAGGCGGATTTAAAGCGATATTTGATATTTTTCCAAGTACATGGAGTTGGGAAGTGTTTTGGACACTTACGGCTTTGCTGTCAATTATGCTTGGAGTAATGAATTTATTGCCGATTCCTGCGCTTGATGGTGGACATGTAATGTTTTTATTATACGAAATGATAAGTGGTAAAAAACCATCTGATAAATTCTTAGAGAATGCTCAAATGGTTGGTTTTGTTTTACTTATATCATTGCTTTTATTTGCTAACGGAAATGATATTTACAAGGCAGTAATAGGGAAGTAAAAAAAAGTAAATTTTTTTTATTTTTTGCTTGCAAATATTAAATTTAGCTCTATCTTTGCAACCGCTTAGACAAACAAATACAACGTTCTTACTAAGCACATAAATATACCTGTACGCAATACAATATACAGTTTCCTTCTTAGCTCAGTTGGTTAGAGCATCTGACTGTTAATCAGAGGGTCCTTGGTTCGAGCCCAAGAGAGGGAGCTACTAAAAAAATCCAGTTGTAAAACTGGATTTTTTGTTTTTTAAATTAAACGGAGACGTATATCTCCATTGTTGTACATTATATAGTTTCCTTCTTAGCTCAGTTGGTTAGAGCATCTGACTGATAATTCTGAGTCCCGATAGCTATCGGGATTGGTTTGAGTTCAAGAGAGGGAGTTGTTAAAAAAATTCACTTGTAAAACTGGATTTTTTGTTTTTAAAATAAACGGAGATTTATATCTCCAATGTTGCATATTATATAGTTTCCTTCTTAGCTCAGTTGGTTAGAGCATCTGACTGATAATTCTGAGTCCCGATAGCTATCGGGATTGGTTTGAGTTCAAGAGAGGGAGTTGTTAAAAAAATTCACTTGTAAAACTGGATTTTTTGTTTTTAAAATAAACGGAGATTTATATCTCCAATGTTGCATATTATATAGTTTCCTTCTTAGCTCAGTTGGTTAGAGCATCTGACTGTTAATCAGAGGGTCCTTGGTTCGAGCCCAAGAGAGGGAGCAAATTTGAAAAGCCTGACAGTGATGTCGGGCTTTTTGTATTTATAAAAAGATATTTATGAATATAGTCTACATGCTTTTTTCGGAAAAACTAGGTAAGTTTTATATTGGATTTACTGAAAATCTAAATGAAAGATTGCTATTTCATCAAAATGCTGAAAACAGAAAGTTTACTCATAATGCAAATGATTGGACTGTATTCTTAACAATTGAATGTATATCAAAATCTCAAGGTCTAGAAATTGAAAAACATATTAAATCAATGAAAAGTCAGGTTTATATTCGAAATTTAAAGTTATATCCTGAAATGATTGAAAAACTACAACAAAAATATTCAGACTGTTAATCATTCCGATAGCTATCGGGGTTGCTTCGAGCTCAAGAGAGACTACAAAATAAGAAAGCCATTCAAGAAATTGAGTGGCTTTTTTTGTGCGGTGGGTTTAGTGTTTTTCTAAGATTATTTTTTCAGAATATCACTAAAAGTGGGTATTGTGTCCAGCTTACTGGAGTTGTTTCTTTGCGAAGACTGTAAATGGTGTTTTTATTAAAATTTTAAAATTTATCTATAATGAAAGAAAACGTAAAAAAGCTGTACTTGAGAAAAGTAGTTTTATATCTGCTCATTTTTACAATATGTTTAATTCCAAAAGGGTTAAAAGCTCAAAATAATGGATTAGGACTCGCTGCAGTTGCAGGTGGTCTACTTGCTATTGGGGCAGGACTCGCAGCTGTTGAGCAAATGAAGGAGCAAGCTGAGTTGACAGCTACTGAATGGGTTTTATCAAATCATCCTGAATTAACAAGTTTCTCTCTAGAAACGCTTGATTTTAATGGTAAGAAGCTAAGTGATATGTCTGCTACCTCAGTAATATCTTTTAAAATACAAGAATTCAAAGAAGGTGATTCTCCTGTCCTTGATGGGAAAAAACAGGTGTTGTTTGGTTTTACAAGTCATGGCTGGATAAGTGAATATGGCATAAATTTCGATAAAGTAAAATGGTTTTTGGTTGATACCAAAGAATGGACAAATATGATGACGTCATATGTACAAGTTTCTTCAGCTAAAAAGGATAAAAATTTTATAAAGGAAACTTTAATAGATGGGAAGATTGTAAACAATGGAGTTAAGGTAAAAAGTAAATTAGTAATCCCTTTCTTTAAATTAGCTGGTGACATGTATTTGGTAACTGACTATTCGCCTGAAATGAAATTTATTTATAACGAGAAGTCTTTAGGTGTTTTTATTAAAGAAACAAAAAATTTAGTACAGATTGGGCGAGGTGAAATTATAAAAATTCACGATTTTTTTTACAAGGATAATTAAATTGTCAAAATATATATATTTTAGCCATTCGAGAAATTGAATGGCTTTCTTATTTTAGTTCTGAGATAAATTATTAAAAATAATAATAATCACATACGGAGCTTATCAAGAGTGCAATGCCTTTATAAGGTTAAAATTCTTACTTATGAATTGAGCCACAAATTTCTAAAGATTTGTTTTTTATCATAATCAGTCGCTTGTTTTTCAATATTGAAATGACGATTGCCTCTTGGATCGTTTCCTACTCCTGCTAGATACGCCCAATTTCCCCAGTTGCTGCACACATCATAATCAATCAACTGTTGTTCAAAATAAGCGGCACCCAAACGCCAATCCAGCTTTAAATCATTGCATAAATAACTGGCGACAATTTGACGCCCTCGGTTGCTCATGAATCCAGTTAATTTCAATTCAATCATATTAGCATCTACAAAAGCGACTCCAGTTTTACCGTCAATCCAATCTTGAAGCTGTTGCTTATTAGGTTCATTTATTTGTGATCCTTTACCCTGAATTCCTGATTTTTGAAAGAATTTGATTTTATACTTTTTCATCATAAACCTAAAGTAATCGCGCCATAATAGTTCAAAAACCAACCAATACGTGGACTCATTTGCACCAAATTCCAGTTCATATTTTGTTAATTCTTGATAAATAAATCGTGGTGAAATACAGCCCATGGCCAACCACGCAGAAAATTTTGATGAGTAATCTAAACCAACTAATCCGTTTCTGGTTTCTTTATAATTGGATATGCTTTTGGATTCAAAAAAATAATAGTTCAATCGTTTTATAGCCTCAGATTCACCTCCTTTGAATTGGATTGCTGATCGCTTATCCATTGACACAGAAAGCACCTCTAAATCTTTCAATAAAGGTAAATCGATTGGTTTTATTTCAGGAGATGTGATTTGCGTGGGCGCTACAAATGCTGTTCTAATTACCGCATCTTTCTCTGTTTTTTTTCTAAAATTGGTAAACATATCTGGAATGTCTTTAATTGAAAAAGGTAAATCTTCAGCATGATACAAAGTACTTGTGCTAAAGGTTTCAAGTTCACATCTTACTTTAAAAAGTGCCGCTTGCACTAATGCTTCGCTTTGTTTTTCTTCATAAGAAACTTCTCGTTTTGCAAAAACTTTAGTAGCTCTGTATTGCTGAACAAGTTTAGGGATTTCTTCCTCTGGTTTTCCTTTCAGGATAAGAAGTCCTGATCCAATAGCGCGTAAATTTAAATCTAAATCTCTAAGAGATTCCAATAAAAATGGTGCTCTAAAACTGCCTGTTTTTTTGAACCCAAAATCAGTTGTTTTATAATGGGATTCATCAAAACAATAGACAGGAATAATGGTCTCACTTTGCGCAATTGCTTTTATGAGTGTTTCATTATCGTGTAATCGTAAATCTGTTTTAAACCAAACGATTGCTGTTTTCATAATTCATTGATATTTTTCAAATAATAATCAGCTTGTTCTAATAAGGCAACTTTTACTTCTGGTTTCATCTTTTTCCAGGCACTATACATCATTCCGATTCTTGGATTTTCACTCAACTTAGCTTCATTTCGGTCATAAAAATTCCAATATAAACTATTAAAAGGACATGCTTTTTTACCCGTTTTTAGTTCTTTTTTATAAAAGCAACTGCCACAATAATGACTCATTTTATCAATGTAAGAAGCCGAACTTACATACGGTTTTGTGCCTACAATTCCGCCATCAGCAAACTGACTCATACCTCGAGTATTGGTGATTTCCACCCATTCAATGGCATCAATATAAATTCCTAAATACCAAGCGTCTAATTCGTCAGGATGAATTCCGGCTAAGAGCGCAAAATTGCCAGTAATCATTAACCGTTGAATGTGATGTGCATATGCGTAATTTAATGATTGGGTTATGGCATCTTTTAAACAATTCATTTTGGTGTTTCCGGTCCAAAACCAATCGGGTAGTTTTTCTTGATTGTTAAAGAAGTTCATAGTGCCATATTCGGGCATTTTGAGCCAATAAATACCCCGCATGTACTCACGCCAACCAATTATCTGACGTACAAAACCTTCTAATTGATTGTACGCTATTTCCTCTGGTCTTTTCCCCCATTCTTGTATGGCTTTGTCAATAACTTCTTGTGGTGAAATCATTTTTAAATTCATAGAAAAGGATATTCTAGAATGATACAATGACCATTCATTTGGTGACATCGTATCTTGGTAGCTCCCAAATAATGGCAAACATTCTGCAAGAAAAAAATCTAATAATCGCAATGACTGTATTCTATTAATTGGCCAAACAAAAGCTTTTGCGTCAATAGTTCCGATGGTTTTAATAGTTGTTAACTGAATTTGATTATAAATCTCAGTAACATCATTAGCGAAAACTAAAGGCCAGGTTGCTTTGTGATTTTTGGGTAATTTTTTACGGTTTTCACCATCGTAATTCCATTTCCCCGTTAACGGATTATTGCCGTCCATCAAAACGGTGTGTTTTTTTCGAAGCATGCGATAAAAACTTTCCATTACAAAGGTTTTCTTTCCTTCGAAAAAAAGACCTAATTCCTCTCGAGTAGTAAAAAAATGCTCCGAATCAACAACCGAATTTGTAATCGAAAGGGATTGACAAAGATTTTTTAAATCCAAATCCACACGATATTCATCAGGCAACTGGTATTCAAAATGAGTGAAATTGTGAATCGAAACTAAGTTTTGAATGTTTTTCTCAAAAGAATGCAAGTTGGTTTCATCATTCAAATGAATATAAAGTACTTGATGATTTTTAGATTTTAATTCCGCACAGAAAGATTGCATTGCTGCAAAAAAACCAACTATTTTTTGAATATGATGTGTGGCATAATCGGTTTCGGAGCGTATTTCCATCATGACATAAACCACTGAATTATCCACAGTTTTAAACCAAGTATGATGGCTATTTAATTGATCCCCAAGAATGAGTCGTATCGTTTTATTCATGTTATTTGTTGCTTCTGCATTTATCACTGCAATATTTTACTTCGTCCCAAATGGTACTCCACTTTTTGCGCCAAGCAAATGGTCTTTGACAGACTACACAAATTTTGGTGGGGAGGTTTTGCTTTTTTACGCCTTTCATTAGTTTAAATTTTAGTTCTTTTCCAATTGATTTCTACAGTAGAACCTTCAGCTAAAAATACTGACGTAGGTTTTGTTTTATCTAAAACGGCAAAACCCTTACCGTACATTTTTTCAAAATGGCAATCAATTTTATAGTCTAAAATTTCATTAACTAACCAGCTTGGATGCGCAATTTGATATTCTTCGGTACTGGTCTCACTATATTTTGTGTATCCATAATAATGTTCAAAAATGAAGCTTTCAAAACTGTTTTTTGTCATAGCTTTTTTTTCTTTACAAGCAGATAATACGATACTATTCCATTTTTTATCCACCAACCATTCGTATTTTATTTCCTTATTTTTCTTGGAAAAATCCCAGTGGTGTTTTGTTGGAATCGTTGTGTAATGTTCTTTATACAATGCATTTGCTAACCATGCTACGGCTTTATATGGAACGGTTTCATTAATAAATACAACGCCTCTTTTAGTTATATTACCCACTTTTCTGGATACATAAAAGCGTAAATTAATTTCCTCGAAAGTGCCAAACTTGTATATGGGAACATTAAATATTTTAGTATTTTTAAACATAAACCCCACTAAACTTATGTAAGCTTTGCCATCATACAGATCTAGTGTAACACCTTGTGGTATATATTTGGACAAAATATCTGGTGCTATTTCATAATTTGCCATCACAATATTTTCCCAGTTGGCTTTTAAAAAAATACTCATTTGGCTTTCTTTTTTATTGGTTTAGTTTTCGAATTATTTATATGTTTTTTCAATATGCGTTTGCCTTCTTCCTTCACATCGTTATTCTTTCTAAAACTCCACACAATAGCGCTGGCTTTTTTTCTAGTTTCTTCAATGTCTACAATTGGAAAAGGATAGTCTTTCCCTATTTCGCACTGGTAAAATTGTTGTTCTATTGGATTTAACTTCCATGGTTCATGAAGTAATGTGACTGGAATTTCAGCCAATTCGGGCAACCATTTTTTTATAAAAACACCCTCTGAATCGTGATCTTCCGAGTTCTTAATGGGACTGTAAATCCGAATCGTATTAATGCCTGTTGTTCCTGATTGCATTTGCAATTGCGGATAATGAATTCCAGGTTCATAATCTAAAAATTGTCGCGCCAAAAAATGTAATTCGCGCCAATCTTGCCACAAATTGAACGTAAAAAAGGAAACTACCATAGCGCGCATTCTAAAATTAATATAACCGGTTTGCACTAAGCACCGCATGCAAGCATCAACAATTGGCACTCCTGTTTTTCCTTCTTGCCAAGCTTTTATGTAGGTTTCATTTTTTGGCTTCACAAGTGCATCATAAGCTTTGTTTACATTTTCGAATTCCATGCGGCATTCGTCTTCAAACTTTTGAATGAAATGGCAATGCCAATGCAATCTGGAAACAAAATTCAGAATGGCTCTTTTGTTAGTTGAATTTTCATAATGCTGGTTGGTATATTGATACACCATGCGCATGCTAATATTCCCATAGGCTAAATAAGGCGACAAACGGCTACAGCCCTTTCGACTTAAACTGGGTTTGGAAATGTGTTTGCTATAATTGACATAACGCTCTTTTACAAAACTATCCAAGTACCGCCAAGCCCAATATTCGCCCCCTTGTTGAAAATTTTTATTGCGGGTTGTAATTAATGTTGAAAGGGCTTTCCCTTTTAAATGTTTGTAAAAATCAGGCGCTAAAAGTTGTACTTTTAATGTCTGAAAATCCATTGTTTTTGGGATGTCGCGCATGACCTTTTCCCAACGTTTTTCCCAATCGCTTCTGGATTTTAATTTACGAATGACTCCATGCATTTGAGATTGTTTCCAAGATATATTCCTTTCGTCAAAAAAAGATTGCATCGTATTGTCTCTATCGAAAGTGATTTTGTTACCAATTTCTTGATGTGAAAAAACCGTTTTTACCTCATACACTTGGAGTAACTGTTCAAAAACGGACTCTACTTCACTGTGAAAATAATAAATTTCGGCCGCAATTGATTGTAATTTTGATTGCATTTCCTGTAATGATTCATAGATAAAGCGCCAATGACGACTATCAGAATCATCATAATTCATTACCGAAGGTTCAAAAAAGTAGACCAAGAGTGTTGGGATATTTTCTTTTTGTGCCATAAAAATTGGTTCGTGATCTATAAAACGTAAATCACGTTTGAACCAAACAATATTTATAGCTTTTTTATTCAATTTTGAATTATGGAGGTTACTTCTTTATTGGGTTTTGCATAGCTTAATCGATCCAGTTGAGTGGTTTTGTGATAACTATCTAGCCCAGAGGTTGTAATTGTATTTGCTTTTTCTAAGTTGACAAATCCATCTTCAAGCAAACAATCTTCAGGGATATGTATTTGAATAATTTCCCCAATAATAATGGTTGTATTGTTGATCGCTATCTCAATTTTATCTTTATATTCAATTCCTAATTGGACGTTACTTTCGGCTACAAAAGGGGCGAAAAAATTATTTTTATATTCGGGAGTTAAGCCCGTTGCATCAAATTCAGATACGTCTGCATCATACCTTGCGGATGTTTGGTGTGCTTGTTTATAAATGCTTTCGTTAATATGATTGATGGTGTAAAATCCTGTTTCTATGATATTTCGCATCGTATCTCGTTCTGGCGGACTTGGTCGAAAAATCATTCCGATTAGTGGTGGATTCGCGCCAATATGAAAAAAAGAGCTAAAAATGGCTGCATTAGTATTTCCATTTGAATCTGCTGTTCCCACTAAAGCCACACTTTTAAAACCACCTAAACTATTGATTAAATTTACACGTTGTTGCTTTTCTAATACATCAAGTTCATCACTACAAATAATTGTTTTTTTACTCATGTTTTTTAAAAAATTTATTGTTTCAAAGTTTGTGTTCTTGCTATATTTCAATTGAATACATTTCTAAAAAGCTTATTGATGAAGCAGTATCCATTTTTTATCACTATTTAATTTAAAAGTGCCAATGTGTTCTTTATTCCATTCTTGTGGGGCGATCAATGAAAGGAAGTTTCCACCATTTACATCTCTATACATATGATAGATTTCGCCAACAATAGGTTCAAATGAAAACTTAGCATTGTACACTAATTCATTCCATTCGAATTCTTGTATTAGATTTTGATATTGTAATTTTAGTTCCATAAACTTAGTTTCAAACTCCTTGTTTACGGTGCTAATTCCTCTACTTTTCCATGAAACCACATCGTCCACTCTAATTACTGGTGCACCTACATTTGTTCCGTAAGGCAATAGGTTGGCATTAAATCCTTCCTCATTGGAAAAGACAACATTATCAGGTATTTTATTTTTCATGACTATTATTTTAATTTACAATACCAAACGATTTAGAAACCACAAGAGCTTTTATTAATAGTTTGCTTTCTTTTCGAATGATTAAATAAAAATATTTTTGTTTAATCATTGTTAAGCAAAGTTAAACAAAAATAACATATCATCACCAAAACAAGCTTTATTTAAGACATTATTTAGAAGTAATTTTTGGACGCAATTACTTGTACAAAGGATTAAGTAGTTCTATATTCTTTAGAGATGTGTTTGACATTAATATGAATCCGTATGCAATTATTGGTTTGTTGCAATTATTCGATTAATTCTTCACCCAAAGCACTAATCGGAATTTCGGTATCCTCATGCGTAAATCCGTCATTGCGCATGGCCTATTCCTGATTTAATAATTTTGCCGAAGCATCATATAAAATTTGAGCATGCGTATATAAATCATCATAAAAGTGATTAGCAAGAGTTATAGAAAAAGGCTGAGTATCCTAGTTTTTACTTTAGCAACATTTTGCGCTAGGTTTTTCCAGTTGTTGGGATTTCGAGTGTCTGTGCTATAACAAAAAACGTGAGTGCCTTCAGTAGTCAAGATAACATATAAATTTGTGGTCGAAATTAAGTCCGCTCTAGAACCTATAAGACCATAGGTCTTGCTGCTACCGTTTGGCGAACAGCCATTAAGTATTTTTAAGTATTCATATTCTTTATTCAGGTCTTCAAAGTAGTTGTATTTGGAACTTAAAACATAATCCACCCTTTGCTTGCTCAACAAACTCATAAAACTCAAAAATTTCCCGAGAATTTTAGATTTTGATCCTTTTATTTAAAAAAAAATCCTTTTCAATCGGGTATTGCGATAAGCAAATAATGCTTTAGAAACCTTCGGTAATCGTGCTAAAATCACTTTGACTATACCTGCCAACACCAACGGCATTTTCTGGTAATTTATCTACTACGGTAGGGCGGTCTTTGTACCAAATGCAAGAAGGACTCAAAAGGTCTTTGAAATTGTTATTCGGGTAAAACCTATTTCCGTATGGCTTAATTGACGGATGTACGTGAATGATGGGAGTAAAATTCGGCATGGTTCTTTTTATTTAGAATTAGAAAAGTAACATTGCGTGGTATTACATTGACTTGAGGAAGTGTATACTATGTTGTGAAATAGTATTGTTATGCATCGTAAAAAAAAATTAATATAATTTATAATAATATCTAAATCAGTATATTATGTTTTTTAATGCTGGGTGTGTTTATTTTTTGTGGCGGTTTTTTTTGAATAAGAAAGTTCTCTTTATTTGTAATTGACTGTAATTCTTGTTTCAAACTGGCTTTGGTACATTAGCAATTAATAACAGTATTTCATTTTATAGATAATTAGCGAAATATGAGTCTGTTATTTGTGTAAAGACTTGTAAATCGGGTTAATTGTTCATTAATAAATCATTTGTGATAGAATAAAAACTGTTTGAAATTATAAAGGGAAATTGTTTGGTTAATTTTGGTCTTTGCATTTAAAATAAAATATTTATGAAAAGAATTTTACCTTCTATTGTACCTTTTTTACTTACTATAACAACGCATTTATCTTTTGCTCAAGGTTCATTTATCAGTTTTAATCAATTGCAAACTCAAAAGATTCAGTCATCTCCTTTGGTGCAATGGGTGAATATTTCGCCAGGTACTTCTGGCTACTGTGAAGAGTTTTGGTGTCACCCCACAGATGCAAATGTGATGTTTAGCGGTGCAGACATGCATGCTGCATTTGGTACCTGGGACAACGGACAATCATGGTCTACTTTAAAAGATAGTGATGGCAACGGACTCGACATGCGTAGGGTAATTGATATACAGTTCTCTTTGCAGGATGCTGATTATGGTGTTGCCTTTGCAAATGATCAAAGTGGAAGTATTTCCAGCGGAAAAATCTATACCACTACCGATAGAGGACGAAATTGGACAGAATTGGCAACAATGGGAAAATGCCACTCTAAGTTGGCTATACATCCTACCAATGATAACATTTGGTTTTTGGGTGCTGGTGATTTTTGGAATGTAAAAGATGTTCATAGAACTTTGGCCCAACCGCAAGGACAAATGATATCAAGGTCCAACTATGGTTATGTCTGGAAAACAACCAACAAAGGGGTGAGCTGGACAAAAGTGGCTACCGGTTTAGATGCAGATCTAGATGTGGGTAGGATTCTATTTGATAGAAACAATCCAAATATTGTTATCATGGCTACCGCTCAAGGAATGTACAGAAGTACAAATTTGGGTGTGACTTGGAGTTCAAGTGCGACAGGATTACCAAACAATAGACCACGTGATTTAACGTCGTATTACAATGCCACTTCTGGTGAATTTATTTTATATGCTGTAGAACAAACGGTTTATACTCCAAGCGGAAATACAATCAATAGCACTGGCGGAATCTATAAAAGTACCGATAGCGGCCTTTCATGGCAAAGTATCACAGGTAATTTGGGACTCAATATGCAATCGGTTACAGATTATTCGTCAAGAGATAGTTACCATCGTACAGTAGCGAATTGGTTGGGGATATCTAAATCTGTTTCGCAAGCAACTTATACGTCCTATCCTACACAAGCGTTGCAAACCTTTAATAGGATAGTTGTTAATCCAACAAACAAGAATGAAATCTATATTTTGCATAACAAGAGACATGATTTCAGTTTTGGACCTGGTGATGTTTGGAAAACAGTTGATGGCGGAGCAACATGGATCGCTAGTTCAAGATCAGGAATTTATTGGAAAAACAATACAAACAGTGGCTATTGGCAGGCAAGAAACAATCCTACGGGTGCTAATATAGACTATTCTCATATGCAAAAGGATATGGATGCTAGTGACGAAACTGCTGCAGGAGCAAGGATGTTAGCAATCAATAAAAATGGAGAAATTTTTACAGGAATCGACCAACAATTGCTTCGTTCAAATGACAGTGGAACATCTTGGCAACAAGCTGATGATATTGAGGCGGCACCAAATAGCAATAAATGGATAGGACGAGGAAATACCAATCTTCCTGGTCGATTTATGCTAGTGGAAACCGGAGTACCAGGTAGAAAATTATTTTGTAGCGGAGAGCATGGTCTATGGCAAACAAAAGGAACCACAACAAGTACTATTGCCAATGATGTCGTTATCGAACAAATTGAAGGACAAGTACATGATTATAATGGTAATGTCGCCGCTCATACGGCCGCTACCGTAGCTGCTCACCCAACAGATCCAAATACAATTTACATTCTTGTTACTAGGCAAGACCATAGAGGTTGGTTACGAAGAACTACAGATGGCGGGGCTACTTGGCAAAATATTAGCCAGATATTCACTGCTAGTAATAATAGTTATGAGAATTTAGCTTTTCAAAACTCATTGTTGATAGACCCTAACAATCCCAATAATATGTATTTCTGTGCAACCAGAAGAGCAATTTCAGAAGTAGGTACTTCGGTAGACGAAAGCGTGTTGACAAAAGGTGGTTATGGTTTTTATAGATCAACAGATGCGGGTTTTACATGGACATTAAGTAATTCTGGTTTGCCTGCTTCTACAGGAAGTATTCGTAGGATAACAATGGATCCAGCAAATACAAATACAATTTACGCATCGGTAAATCAATTTAGCAATTCAGATCCAGGGGGATTATATAAGTCTATAAATAACGGTCAAAGTTGGACACAAATGACAATTCCGTCCGCTATTAAATCAGTTAATAATTTTTTTATTGATAGAAATACAGGTTTTATGTTTATATCTGCGGGATCAAGATCGGGTGCTTTGAGCGCAGGAGGTGTTTGGAAAAGTGCCGACAACGGAGCAAATTGGACAAGAATATTTGAATCACCCTACATATGGCAGACAGAAGTATCTCCAGTAAATTCGAATATAATTGTGATTTCGGCAGCAGCCCAAGTGCCTAATATGGTCGATAATTTCAAAAACACGGGCGTTTTTCTATCAATAGATGCAGGTGTGAATTGGATTAAGATCAACAAAGGGCTGGCCCATTCAGACCGAGTGGTTGATGTAAAACCAGACCCAGACAATCAAAATATTTTGTGGTCAGCAGGATGGGGAAGTGGTTGGTACAAAGGAACGATTGATGCGGCTTTATTATCAGTTGAAGAAAAAGTTCAGCTAAAAACCCAAACTACAATCTATCCAAATCCTGTCAAAAACAATGGCATAATCAAGTTAACCAATATAGCAGATAACAGCTCATATTCCATTATTGATAGTAACGGAAAGTTAATGTTCAGCGGCACTGTTTCAAGTGATGAGCCAATAAATGTAACCCGTTTAAGTACAGGGATCTACTTTGTTGCGGTCAAAAATCAACAAGGTGTAAAAACAAGTTTAAAATTTATAGTAGGTAAGTAGGTTGAAAGGCAGAATTCAAAAAAATGTTGCTAGAGAAATCCAGCAACATTTTTTATATCCATAAAACAGAATTATAATTCATTTACACCAACTTTCTCAAGCGCATCATAATTCCAATGTGCATTCCTTCGTGAAAAACGTTAAAACTAAGTGCGTCAGCCACATTTTTTATCACAAAACCTGTTGAGGTTGGATATTCCGCATAATTTACAAATAGACCGTTGGCAAAATCCTTTTCATTTTGTACAGCCGTATCGACAAGCAAGGTCTTTATTTCGGCAATCTCTGTTTCGGTTGCGGGAGCCGTAACTTCGGTCCCTTTTTTGTAACGTTCTACCAATTCGTCTGAAACCTGCATTGGCAAGCCCGAAAATTTATAAACCAATAATTGTTGCGTCACGACCATGTGCGCGATATTCCAAATCAAATTATTGCGATAACCCTCTGGAATTGTATTTAATTGCTCCAGCGTATAATGATCTAAAAACTGTACAGCCAGATTTCGTTGTATTTTTAAAACTTCAAATATTGAATCCATCATCTATTTTTTTTGCTAAAAATACGCAAATTCCATCTTAAATAAAGTTACTTTGCAGTTAGAAATTCCAATATCATGAACAAAATATATTATTTAGCCAGTTGTGACACTTGTCGAAAAATCATCAAAGCCTTACCTAAAGACCTTGATTTGGCCTATCACGACATCAAACAAAACCCTCTTACTGAGGAAGAAATTGACCAATTATATCAACTTTCAGGAAGTTATGAAGCACTTTTTAGCAAAAAAGCCGTTTTGTACAAAACCTTAAATCTCAAAGACAAATCCCTAACCGAGGACGATTACAAAAAATACCTCCTAGAGCATTACACCTTTTTGAGTCGCCCCGTTTTTGTGATAAATGATGAAATTTTCATTGGAAACACCCAGCCAAACATCCTCAAATTGCACAAAAAATTAGGATTAGTATAGTCCAAAATTAAAATCATTTGGGCGTGCCAGCAGTAGAAAAAGGGGCTAAATCTAGCATGCGCTCACAAAGCCCCTTTCTCTACTGCTGTCAGGCTATCCATGCTACTTTGGTAGCTTATTCCTATCCTTCACGCAAACCTCTTAGTGAAAAATATTTTTGATTGAAGACCAACGATTATCGATTTCAGATTTTTTGGTTACCTGAAAACGATTATCGTACACAATATCGTTAATCAAAAATCTGAATTTCTAGTTTTTCCCTTCCACGCTTATATGAGCTTACATTTCTTATATGTTTTAAAAATTCAGCGTTAGCCCAATAAACAAAACTTAAATGTTCAAAAATACCCAGCGTATCTCCGTGTTTCCTCTGTGAATCTTTGCGTAACCTTATGTCACAGTACGACCAAAAAACTTTTTCCGTATATTTGGGCTTTCTTATAAAAAAGTATGATACAATCAATGACAGGTTTTGGTAAAGCTACTTTGCAATTACCAACCAAAAAAGTTACCGTAGAAGTAAAATCCCTAAACAGCAAAGGCCTAGATCTCAACGCTAGAATGCCTTCTTTATATCGTGAAATGGAATTAGGTCTCCGCACCCAACTTGCTACAAAACTCGAAAGAGGAAAAGTAGATTTCTCTATTTTTATCGAAAGTACTGCCGAGCAAACATCGACCAAGGTAAATGTGCCAATCGTAAAAGCCTACATCAGTCAGTTGCGCGAAGTATATCCTGCAGCCGATGAAACCGAGTTGATGAAAATGGCGATACGCATGCCAGACACCATGAAAACCGAAAGAGAAGAAATCGACGTAAACGAATGGGCAAAAATCCAAACCGTTATCGAAGAGGCTGTCCAAAATATATTGAATTTCCGTAGGGACGAGGGGCAATCTTTGGAGAAAGAATTTCAATTGCGAATCGGAAACATTCGTCAGTATATGGAAGAAGCTTTGGCATTAGACCCAGAAAGAGTACAAGCCATCAAAGACCGTTTGCAAACTGCGATTGCAGAATTAGCAGTCAATGTTGATGAAAACCGTTTTGAACAAGAACTGATTTATTACCTAGAGAAATTAGACATTACCGAAGAAAAAGTACGTTTGACCAACCACCTGGACTATTTCCTAGAAACGATCAACGGTACAGAAGCCAATGGTAGAAAATTAGGATTCATCACTCAAGAAATGGGAAGAGAAATCAATACGATGGGTTCTAAATCCAATCATGCACAAATGCAAAAATTGGTGGTACAAATGAAGGATGAATTGGAAAAAATTAAAGAGCAGGTTTTAAACGTGCTTTAGATTTAAAACAAGATACTGAAATAAATTCAGCATAAAATGAAAAAAGGAAAATTAATCGTATTCTCGGCACCATCAGGATCTGGGAAAACCACTATAGTAAGGCATTTATTAAAACAAGAAGATTTGAATCTTGAATTTTCTATTTCGGCAGCCACACGTGAAGCACGTGGGGAAGAAGTAAGCGGAAAAGATTATTATTTCATGTCTTTGGACCAATTTAAAACCCACATCAAAGGCGAAGATTTTGTAGAATGGGAAGAAGTCTACCGCGACAATTTTTACGGAACTTTAAAAAGTGAAGTAGAACGTATTTGGGCTTTGGGCAAAAACGTGATTTTTGATATTGATGTAGCCGGAGGATTGCGTATCAAACACAAGTTTCCAGAAGAGACTTTGGCTGTTTTCGTAAAACCACCAAGTGTTGATGAATTAAAAAGAAGATTAAAAGAACGTTCTACCGAAAGCGAAGACAAAATCAATATGCGTATTGCCAAAGCACACGTAGAATTGGCAACTGCACCTCAATTTGATGTAGTGATCAAAAACTATGAATTGGAAGTCGCTTTGGAAGAAGCCTATCAATTGGTAAAGGATTTTGTATCGAAGTAGTAATTTAGATATTAACCCAAAATAACGAATAGTTGAGGTTCGTGAAAAATGACTTTTACTTCAAAGTGAAGAAGCGAAAGTGATAAACAGATTCTCAAAAAACAGTAGCAAATTAATTGTAATTCAGTATTTAATTTTCCTTTTTTAGCAAATTTGCTATTAATGGAAGATGACGGTAAAAAAGGATTGGGAACAAAACACCAAAATTAATATTTTTATTAAATTGCAATATCATTATTAATTTCCATCGAATGCTGACCATAATTAACCAAATTATAGCTCACTAATTACTAATCCTAGTTATTAAAAACTAAAGACATGAAAATAGGACTTTACTTTGGAACATTCAATCCCATGCATGTGGGACATTTGATTATTGCAAACCACATTGCAGAACACACTGACTTGGATCAAGTTTGGATGGTGGTCACACCACACAATCCGTTGAAGAAAAAATCGAGCTTACTAGATGATTACCATCGTTTGCACATGGTGCATTTGGCAACCGAAAATTATTCAAAACTAAAAGCTAGTGACATAGAGTTCAAATTGCCACAACCCAATTACACAACGCACACTTTAGCATATCTAGAGGAAAAATATGCTAATTATGAATTTGCTTTGATTATGGGGGAGGATAATTTAAACTCCTTGCATAAATGGAAAAACTACGAAGTAATTCTGAAAAATTATTCGCTGTATGTCTATCCAAGATTAGAAACCAAAGATGTAGTAGCTGACGGGGTGGTTAATGGAACGGATAAATTCGATTATAAAAACAATCCAAAAATCAAGATGATTGATGCTCCTGTAGTCGAAATCTCTTCCACTTTTATTCGTGAGAATATCAAAACTAACAAAAACATACAACCATTACTGCCTCCTAAAGTTTGGGAATATATTGACCACAATAATTTTTATAAGAAGTAGTATCATTTTTGATTTTTGTATCTTTAATCCTTTTGTTCATTACAATTCATAGTTTTGTTCTCATAAACTAGCTTTTGACGAACATAATATTATTGTTGAATTATTAATTTTACGAAAATCTATTTGTTTTTTAGCAAGATTGTTACTACTTTCAGTTGCTGAAAAAACCTTGTATTAAGGGTTCAAAATAGGTAACCAGAATTTAAGAACTATGGAACTTCTAAAATACGATGATATGAAGAAAACTTGGCAAGAATTGGCTAAGTATTCTGAGGAGGAAATGGATTCTGATTTTAAATTAGAATTATATAAAAAACTTCAGAACATATTTCATGTCGGCGATTTTTACTATTATATCGTGAATTTTGCCACTGTCGAGGTAGAGTGGATTTGTAGTGATGTCACTAGAGTTTTAGGTTTAAAAGATAAGAAAGATTTCAATTTGAAACTTTTTTTTGATAATATTCATCCTGATGATAAACAGAGATTTGTCGCCTATGAACGCAAAGCTATAAAGTTTTTTAATGAACTAGATCCCCCAAAAGTACTAAACTATAAGTTAAGTTATGACTTCAGAATAAGACAAACTGACGGAAATTATATTTGGATCTTGATGCAATGTATTCCCATACAAAGTAATGAAGAAGGTGCTATTATAAGGGTTTTAGATATTCATACCGATGTTACTCATTTAAAAACGGATAATCAACCTTCAGGTTTGTCTTTTCTAGGATTGAATGGCGAACCATCTTTCATTAATGTTACGACTGAAGAATTATTTTTAAGTCCTACGAAAGAATTATTTACACCACGAGAAAAAGAAGTTATAAAACTTACTGTTGAAGGTCACAAAAGTACTAAAGTGGCTGATGTTTTAATGATTTCGGTCCATACTGTCCATACGCATCGAAAAAACATAATGAAGAAATCAAAATGTAGCAATTGGATAGAGTTTTCGTCCAAAGCTATTGTAAATGGATGGGTTTAATGACTTGAAGGCTATTGTAAAAACACAACGGCTATTTGGCTATAAAAGTTTGGGAATATATTGATTTTAATACTTTTTATAAAAAATAACTAAGACAAAACCTTTTGGAGCATGAGAGTAATTTCGTCTAAGATGGTATCAAAATTATTATTTTTTCGACACATGACATAAACGGCTGTTGTGGGCATTTTTTCACTGTCCCATAACAGTTGTATCTTTTTTTGTTCTATAAATGACTTGGCGTTGCAATTCCAAGTAATGCCTATTCCTTGGTTTTTTGAAATTGTTTCCATCATTTCATATTCTGAAGGGATAATATAATTAGGAATCAAACTAGGTCTTTTTTTGTCAAAAACATACAGCCAAAATAATTTGATGTGTGGGATACGAGCATCAAAGGTGTACCATCTTTTCTCGTTTAACCAAGCTTCGGTGGCATTCCAATCTGCTGCTGCAAGATGTAATTCTAATTCGGTTATGTCAATATCATTAGAACCTATTACAACGGGTTTGATTTCGCCTACTTCTTGTTGAATAGTATCATAAGTATCAAGTTTTTTAGTAACGATAGCAAAATCAATTTTTTTAGAATTTACTAATTCAAATAAGGTATCGTCATCTTGAAAGTTAAAATCTATAAAATCAAATTTTGAAATCAAAACACTTCCTAGGTTGCTGAATAAATGTTGTGAAATCCCAACAGATATCAAACGATTGGCATTAAATGCTTTGGCTCTAAAGCCGTTTTCTACATTCTCTAAACGGTCGAGGGCTTCAATGATGAGGTTATTGAGCAAGTTGGCGTACTCAGTTGGTTCAACCCCTTTTGATTTTCGATTAAAAAGTTTGTAGCCTACATGCGCTTCCAACATTCCTATTTGTTGGCTAACGGCTGGCTGGCTGATAAACAGTTCTTTAGCGGCTAAGGAAAAATTCTTGTTCTTATAAACAGACTTAAAAGTGCGGTACCATTCTAAATTAACCATGATATAAATTTACTTATCACAAACATAATTTAAATTATTTTAACTAATAACACTAATAACGTAAATTTGTATCAATAAATAAAAACATGAAGAAAGTAAAATTAGTTACTATAGTATTAATCATGGTCAGTTCTTTAAATATAACTGCTCAAAAAAACGATAAAAACAAGATGAAAAAAGTATTATTTGTATTGACAAGTCATAGTGATTTAGGGAACACAGGAGAAAAAACAGGATTTTGGACAGAAGAATTTGCAGCTCCTTATTATGAATTAGTGGATAAAGGTGTCCAAGTTGACATTGCAACTCCAAAAGGGGGTCAGCCGCCAATTGATCCAAAGAGTGAAGATCCATCATCTGCTACTGAGGACACCAAGCGTTATGACAAAGACGAAAAAGTTTTGGATAAATTGAAAAACACGATGAAATTAGCCGATGTAAAATCAACGGATTATGATGCTGTTTTTTATCCAGGAGGACACGGGCCGCTTTGGGATTTAGCTACTGATGCTAATTCAGCTGCTTTGATTGCAGATTTTTATTCAAATAATAAACCAGTGGCTTTTGTATGTCATTCGCCAGCGGTATTGAAAAACGTAAAAGTAAACGGAGAATTTTTGGTTAAAGGAAAAAAAGTTACTGGTTTTTCAAATACAGAAGAAGAAGCTGTAGGATTGACAGACGTTGTTCCTTTTTTATTGGAAGACGAATTGCAAAAGAACGGAGCAACTTATTCCAAAGGAGAAGATTGGCATCCCTATGCTGTTGAAGATGGTTTATTGATTACAGGTCAAAATCCAGCTTCATCAAAATTAGTAGCGGAAAAATTAGTACAACAATTAAATCACACAAAATAAGATGTTAAATTTTCAATATTACAATCCTACCAATTATGTTTTTGGTAAAGGACAAATAGAACAATTAACAAAACTCGTTCCTGCTGGAGCCAAAATATTATTAGCTTACGGAGGAGGAAGTATTTTTAAAAACGGAATCCACCAACAAGTAGTTGAAGCTTTGAAAGGTTTTGCAATTGTTGAGTTTGGCGGAATTGAGCCGAATCCTCATTATGAGACTTTGATGAAAGCAGTTTCAGTTATCAAAGAACAAAATATAGATTTCATTCTTGCTGTGGGTGGAGGTTCTGTGATTGATGGAGTAAAATTCATTTCAGGAGCAGTAAAATACGAAGGCGATCCTTCTGAAATTTTGAGAAAAAGAATCCTATTAACGGATGTTTCTAAAGTAATTCCTTTTGGAACAGTATTGACTTTGCCAGCTACAGGAAGCGAAATGAATTCTGGAGCAGTGGTTACTATTGCTGAAACTCAAGAAAAATTGGCTTTTGGTGGAAGCGCCTTATTTCCTAAATTTTCAATCTGTGATCCTACGGTGATTGAATCCTTGCCAAAAAGACAATTAGAAAATGGAGTAGTAGATGCATATACGCACGTACTAGAACAATATCTAACTTATCCCCACGAAGGCTATTTGCAAGATCGCATTGCCGAAGGAATTTTACAAACCTTAATTGAAGTAGGGCCAAAAGTTGTAGCCAATCCAAAAGATTATGCTTTGGCATCTAATTTTATGTGGAGCTGTACCATGGCATTGAACGGACTAATTCAAAAAGGAGTTCCTAGTGACTGGGCAACACACATGATCGGCCATGAATTAACGGCTTTATACGGAATTGACCATGCTAGAACTTTAGCGATTGTTGGCCCTAATTTGTACCAAGCGTTATTTGAATCTAAAAAAGAAAAATTAACACAATACGGCAGACGTATCTTTAATTTGGAAGGAACTGATGAGGCAGTTGCACAAGAAGCAATTGCGAAAACGGTTGCCTTTTTCCATACTATGGGGATGGATACTAAATTATCTGATTATACTAAAGAGTACGCGAATACGGCTGATTTTATTGTGAATCGATTTGAAGAAAGAGGTTGGCTTGGTCTAGGTGAAAAACAAAAGGTTACTTTAGAGAAAGTAAAAGAAATTGTTGAAATGAGTTATTAATTCAAAATACTGATTGAGCAAAAAAAAGGCGTTTTGGATTTTCCAAGACGCCTTTTTCATAAAACCAAAATCATAACTAACTAATTTAACCTTATTTTACAAGATTTTCGCAAGCAAAACATTTATTAATAGACTGTTATAACGTTTGTAAAAACCTTATATTGTGTAGGGATTAAAAAAAAAGTGTTTTTACGTATTTCTAAATTTTATATTTATAAAAAACGATACGCTAAAGAATCATTTATGATATGATTCCCCTATTTTTAAGTACTTTTGACTAAATATTATTCTAAAATGAGCAAAACTAAAAAATTTGCAGTGATTGGTGGTGGGAGCTGGGCAACCGCTATTACTAAAATGCTGTGCAATAATCTTACTGAGGTAACTTGGTATATGCGTAATGAAGGGGCAATAGAACATTTGAAAGCCTACAAACACAATCCTAATTATTTGAGTTCGGTTGAATTTGACCTTAATAAACTTGTACTAACTAGTGATATTAATGTGGCTGTGACCAATGCGGATTACCTCATATTCGCAATACCATCCGCTTTTTTGGATGCCGAATTACAAAATTTGACAGTTCCTTTAAATGACAAAATTATATTCTCAGCCATTAAAGGAATCGTTCCTGAAACAAGTTTGATTGTTGGTGAGCATTTTCATGACACCTATGATATTCCGTATTCGAATATTGGAGTAATAACGGGGCCTTGTCATGCTGAAGAGGTTGCTTTAGAACGTTTGTCTTATTTGACTATCGCTTGTGGTGACGAGTCGAAAGCAAAAATTGTGGCAGATAATCTATCCAGTAATTATATCAAGACCAAAATCACCGATGATATTATTGGAACAGAATATGCAGCCATGTTGAAAAACATATATGCTATAGCAGCAGGAATGGCACACGGTTTGGGTTATGGTGATAACTTCCAGTCGGTGATTATGAGTAATGCCATTCGAGAAATGAAGAAATTTATTCGAAAAGTCCATAAAATGAAACGTAACATTAATGACTCCGCTTATTTAGGGGATTTATTGGTTACGGGTTATTCCGTTTTTTCCAGAAACCGAATGTTTGGTAATATGATAGGCAAGGGCTACACTGTAAAAAGTGCGATGATGGAAATGAATATGGTGGCGGAAGGTTATTACGCAACTAAAAGTGCTTACAAACTCAATCAAACTTATGGAGCAAAAACGCCGATTATTGACGCCGTTTATGCTATTTTATATGAAAATAAAAATGCTAGAAAAATATTCAAAGACTTAACTGATAAGTTGGATTAATAGCGAATATTTAAACGATATAAAGTCACTTTCGAATTATTTGAAAGTGACTTTTTTTTGATATAATAAAAGATTAGAAAGATTTGTTGCGGTTGAAGTAGCGGTATTATATAACTATTGATTTGTGTTTATTCTTAAAAATAAATATTCTATAGGTGTAAGTGCTTCGTTTTGAATGTGAAATGTTGCATCATTGTTTTCTACTGTGTAATCTGGGTTATAACCTTTTTTTATTGTTTCTTTACCTTTATCTTTAGTCTAGATTTCTACTGCGAAAATCTGAGTTTAGCCTTTATATATTTAAAATACAATTAATGGAACTTCTATTCGATAAAATTATTGCTTTAAAACAAATTAGTACGTTGTCAAAACACGAACAATTAGTTCAAGGAATTATTGAATGTATTGATAGCGAAATCATAGTTGTGGGCGATCAACTTCCATCTATTAATCAAATGGTTGAAAATATTGGGTTTGCTCGAAAAACCATCGTAAAGGCTTATGAAGAGCTA
Source organism: Flavobacterium ovatum (assembly GCF_040703125.1). Classification (NCBI taxonomy): domain Bacteria; kingdom Pseudomonadati; phylum Bacteroidota; class Flavobacteriia; order Flavobacteriales; family Flavobacteriaceae; genus Flavobacterium; species Flavobacterium ovatum. The sequence continues at coordinate 736,173 of NZ_CP160035.1, read as the reverse complement.
AAAGATAGAGGGTTGGTAGAATCAGTAAAACTAAAAGGATATTTTATAATAAGTACTAAAACAGATGTAGTATTAAAGGTTGCGTTGTTATTGTATTCTTTTCACCGTTTTCAAGAAGAGTTTTATAATACTTTTAGAAAAGAATTGGGAGACCGATATCAAATTGATATTTATGTACATCATAATAATATCGAAACATTTGAGAATATTATATCAAATATTTATGGTAAATACGGTGCATATGTAATTGCGCCAATAGAAAATCCATTGGTAAGACCATTGCTAGAGACTATTGAACCTAGTCGATTATTAATTGTTGATAGGTATTTAGATTTGGGTAACAACTATTCCTATATAGCACAAGAATTTGAAAACTCCACCCACGACCGTTTGACCGAAATCTTGGAGGCCATAAAAAAGTATGATAAAATTGTTTTGTATTATAGAAGCGATTTGGATTATCCTATTGGGGTCTTAAAAGGTTTTGAGTGTTTTGTAGAAGAAAACCAGTTAATAGGCGAAATAGAAAAAAATTACCGTCTCGATTCTGTCCAGGCAGGTGTCCTTTATTTTTTTATTGACGACACAGATTTATGGGAGTTGCTTAGAGATTGTAAAAAAATGAATTTCGTTATTGGTCAAGATGTAGGTTTGTTGTCTCATAACGACCACATTATTAAAGAAATTATTTCTGGGGGTATTACTACCATATCCACTAATTTTAACGAAATGGCAGTCAAGGCAGCCAAATTTGTTAAACATGGAGAGTTGATTCATGAAATCGTACCTTCTGATTTTATTCAGCGTAACTCTTTGTAGATAAGTCATTTGTTTTTGCATTAGTAAAAAGATTAGAGATTTTTTTCTCTTTTGACAAAAAGAAATCACTTCTTTTTTTTTATTAATAGTTTTTTTCTCATTAAAAAACTTCTTCAATTGTTAATTTCATTAGTTCTATTTGATATTTTTTTAAATATATTGTCAGTAATCATATGCGGTTTTATTGGTTTACACGGTTATTTTGTACTGATATCGTAAAAAAACAGTAATTTAATTTTTGTATTGAAAAAAATAATCTAAATTTGTATCAGTAGCATAGACTATCATAGACCAATGAATACAGTTGAGATTATTGTTAAATCTATTTACTATCCAATAAAAATAAATTAACCAATTTAAAAACTTATGAAAAAACAAACGCTAAAAAAATTGATGGGTTTTGCGACTTTGCTTTTAAGCTTTAGTCTCTTTGCTCAAACAATTAAAGTTACTGGTGTAGTCACAGAAGATGGCATGCCTGTTCCTGGTATCAATGTTTCCATTAAAGGAGAAGCAAAAGGAACCACAACCGATTTTGACGGAAAATATTCAATTGGAGGAGTTTCTTCAAAAGGGGTATTAGTATTTAGTTATTTGGGATTAAAAACTCAAGAAGTAGCAGTAAATGGAAGAACAGTAGTTAATGTAGCCATGCTTGCAGATTCACAAACTTTAGATGAGGTTGTAATTGTAGGGTACGGTACTTCGAGCAAAAGAGAACTTACAGGATCTGTAGCTTCTATTAGTTCGAAAGAACTAGTAAAATCTGTTGCGAGTAACCCTGCTACTTTATTACAAGGTAAAGTATCTGGTATTCAAGTAGAGAGCTCAGGTGGACAACCAGGAGGTACTGCAAACGTATTCATACGTGGAGTAAACTCATTGAGTAATGCAAGTCCATTATATATAGTAGATGGTGTTATTGTACAAAACATGGATTATGTTAATCCAAATGACATCTTAGACATATCAGTTTTAAAGGATGCTGCTACTGCTGCTATCTATGGAGCTAGAGCTGCCAATGGAGTAATTTTAATTAAAACGAATCATGGTAGAAAAAACCAAGAAATGGAGGTTAAATATAATGCTCGTATTGGTTTTGATACACCAAGTAAATACTTAGACTTTATTGACGGAGAACAATACACAAAATATTTGAACCAACGTTTTGAAAACGACGGAGACGCAACAAGAGTTACTTACAATGGTGTGAGTACAGATTGGCAAAAACAAAATCTTAAATCAGGAATGATTCAAGATCATGGTTTGTCTATACAAGGTGGTGGTGAAACATCTTCTTACTTTGCATCGGTAAATTATTTCAAACAAGACGGTATCTTAATTGGTTCTGGTTTTAGAAGATTGAATGCAAGATTAAATAGTGAGCATAATTTTAGAAAGTTGAAAATCACGCAAACTTTAGGAATTACAGAAGGTAATTTAAAACAAAATAACTGGTACGGATTTGATGGTACTACAGCTCCAACTGTAGCATTAAGTAACGCTGCCAATGAAGGTGGATTTGAAGCACCATCAACAGTTATTCAGGGTCCTGGAGGAGTAAATCAATTTGGATTAGCTTCTTTGGAAAACAACTCTATTACTACAAGAACATTATTTGGAGGTCTTAAATTTGATTATAAAATTACTGATAATTTGAGTGCAGGAATCAATTTTGGTTTGGATTATAAAAACCAAAATTCATTTCAATTCACACCTACTTACTTTATGAGTACTGTAGATGCTGTTAGAAATGTTAATGATAAAAATGATTTGACAGAGTATAACAAAACGACGATTAACTTATTGGTAGAACCAACACTTAGCTATGATAAAGATTTTGGTAAAAGTAAAATAGGTGTAGTTGCGGGTTACACTTACTTTAAAGAAAACCAAAGAAGCAGCGGTATTTATGGTCAAGGAACACCATCAAATAGTATTCAAGTGGTGAGCGCGTTGCCTCCAAGTGCTACAAATATTTTATTGGGAGAAAACAATACAGCAGGATTAATATCTTATTTCGGACGTTTGAATTACAATTATGACGATCGTTATTTATTATCTGGAACTGTGAGACGTGATGCATCATCTCGTTTTGCCAAAGATAATCAGTCTGGATATTTCCCATCTATATCTGGTGCTTGGAATATAAGTAAAGAATCATTTTGGAAATCAGATATGATTAACTTTTTGAAACTGAGAACTTCATACGGAGTTTTAGGTTCTTATCCTGATACTTTTTATCCAACTCAAGCAGTATTTCTTGCTAATCAATCCAATACTTCTTTTGGAGGAGCACTTGCGACAGGTTTAGCGCAAACAACTTTGGCAGATCCTAATTTAGTTTGGGAAACAACCAAAACATTTGATTTAGGTGTTGATGTAACCTTCTTAAACAATAAAATGAATTTCACTGCCGATTATTATGCAAAAGACATCAAAGATGTATTGGTAGCGATCAATGTTCCTTCTACTTTGGGTGTAAGTTTACCAGTAACTAGAAATGCAGGAACATTAATAAATAAAGGTTTTGAATTTGATTTGAGTTATCAAAAAACAGATGGTGATTTCCATTATAAAGTAGGTACAAACTTCTCCTTTAATCTTGTTGCAAAAGCAGGAGATATTCCAGCTCCGATCTTAGGACCAGCAATTGATGAAGATTTGAGAGTTGTAAACCGCACAGTTAAAGGGGAAGCAATTGGTTCTTTCTATGGTTATAAAGTAGAGGATAAAGTAAACCCATTGACTGGTAACTTTGTAAGAGTCGATGTAAATGGTGATGGAGTTATTGATGAAAAAGATATTACTAATATTGGTAATCCTACTCCAGATTTTACTTATGGTTTGACCTTTGGTGCAGATTACAAAAATTTTGATTTCAGTATGGCATTCGTTGGGGTACAAGGAAATGAGATTTACAATGTAGGTAAATATTACAATATGCTTTGGCAAGATGGTGGTAAATTGAGTTCTGTTTTAAACTCTTGGACACCTACAAATACAGATACAGGTATTCCAAAAGCGTCAGTTTCTGATGCAGCAGGTAACAAAGAGCCTTCTTCGTTTTTTGTAGAAGACGGATCTTATTTAAGATTGAAAAATATCGAAATCGGATATAACTTACCTACTAAAACATTAGGAATGGACTTTTTCAAAAGCCTAAGAGTTTCATTTAATGTTCAAAATGTATTTGTATTGACAAAATACAGCGGATATGACCCTGACGTAGCTTCTACCAACGGTGGTAGAGCGAATTTGAATTCTGGTGTTCCTGGTGTAAGACCAACAGTAAACCCATTGTTAGGGAGAGGTTTAGATGCAAGAACGTATCCTAATGCTCGTACTTTTATGCTTGGACTACAAGCTAGTTTTTAATCTAAAAAATAGTAAAATGAAAAAATTTAAATATACAAAATCAATCATGTTAGCGACTTTGAGCTTAGCGGCTTTAGGGAGCTCATGTTCAGGAGATTTGCTAAATCAAAGTAATGAAAATGCCACTTCAACTGCCAATTTTGGTACCTCTGAAGAGCAAGTAAAATCTGCGGTAAACGGAGCTTTTCACCCAATTACAGGAACTTTTTTCTGGGGACGAATTCTACATTCAGGTGCATTACTACGATCAGATGAATTCAATAACTTTCCTTTAGGAAGTAATACAGCGATGGCAACCTTTTTAGGGAAACCGGGTGACCGTTGGGCTACAGAACCATGGCAAGAATTATACAAATCAATTGGCCGTTGCAACAATATTATCAATAACGTAAATAAAGAAGGGATTCCAAATGACGTCGTTCGTAACAATTTAGTAGGACAAGCCTATTTTTTAAGAGCTTTTGATTACTGGTATTTGGTCAATCTTTATGGTAATGTGCCTTTAGTTCTAGATGTACCAGATTTAGATAATTTATATGTAAAACAAGCTGCTAAACAAGCTGTTTGGGATCAAATTGTTGCCGATTTAGGAAAAGCAGAAACCATGTTACCTGCACAATGGACGGGTGATGACTTAGGAAGACCTACGTCTGGAGCAGCTACAGCATTGAAAGGAAAAAGTTATTTGTATCAGAAAAAATGGGCTTTGGCTCATGCTACATTATTACCGTTAGTAGGGAAATACACTTTGTTACCTGCGGCTCAATATGGCGATAACTTTACTGAAAAAAATGAAAACAACTCGGAGTCAGTTTTTGAATTGCAATTTTTAGGACAACAAACATTTGTATGGGGATCTGATATTCCTGGAACAGGTACTATGGGGAATTTTCATATTGATTATGCACCTCCAGGAAAAACTCCAGATAAAGGACACGTAGTAAACCCTTGGTTGAAAAATTTATTTGAAGCTAATGGAGATACTTATAGAAGAAATCAAACCTTAGCTTATAATTACCTTGGCGCTACAGGTTACGGTGGGACTCCTTATGCTACTGACTTTGTTAGTGATATTGCAATCGCTACTGCAGCCGGAGTAGAGCCTATATTTTCTAAAAAATATGCAGGTATGGATATAGGGGTGAGAAGTCAAGTAGATTTCTTAGGAACTAATGTTGGAACCAACTGGAGAGTAATTCGTTATTCTGATGTATTGTTGATGCTAGCAGAAGCGTTAAACGAAGATGATAAAACGGCTCTTGCAGGACCTTATGTTACTATGGTTCGTCAACGTCCTGGTTCTGGTCTGGTAGATCTTTTACCAACAGTTAAAGCTGATAAAGTTCTTTTAAGAAATGCAATTATTGATGAAAGAGCAATGGAACTAGCAGGAGAAGGACACCGTTTCTTTGACCTTGTACGTTGGGGACTTGCTGATAAATATATGGGAGCGACTTCAGCTCATGGTAAAAACCCAAAATCATTAAGTGGAGGTATATTCAAATCGAATAGAGATGAACTTATTTGGATTCCAAGCACAGAAATAGATTCTAATCCTAATTTGAAACAAAATCAAGGATATAATTAAAGAGGTAATTAGATTGTCGTGGTTTAATTGGAGCCAAGTGTTTGTGCTTGGCTTCTTTAAACTAATATAAAAAGAATTTAGGAAAGCTTTTTTTAGCTTTTAATCAATATAAAAAATATAAGCAATGTGTCTATTAGTTTTAGAAAACATAGGAAATTTAGATGTTTCTATAAATTCCATTTACAATAAAGAAGGGGTACAGATTTTTGATGTAACTATAAAATCAGACGAAGCAATTGTTCCTAAACCAGTTACAATTCAATGGAAAATTCCGGCACATAATGTAAAAGGAGTTTGGAAACCAACAACAGATTTTGAAAAACGCATCCAAGCAGATTGGGAATTAGAACATTTGGAATCACGTATTTCTATTGACGCTCCCATCATTAGCTTATTTGGTAATGACGATACGAATGTTCATACTTTTGCTTGTTCAAATGCTATCAATAAATTAGAATTAAACGCAAGAATCAGAGAAGAAGATGATTGTTTTTATTGCCATATTACATTCCTTTCAGAGCGTTTATCGCCCTTGAATGAGTTTAAGGCGCAAATAAGAATTGACTCTGCTCCTAAACATTTTTCAACTGCGTTGAATGAAGTTGCCGCTTGGTGGGAAACTTTTGATAATTTAAAACCAGCATTCGTTCCACAAATTGCAAAAACACCTTTGTATTCTACTTGGTATAATTTTCACCAAAATTTGGAAGTTGAAAAATTGTTGGCAGAATGTAGAATCGCTTACAGTCTAGGATATAAAGTAATTATCATCGATGATGGATGGCAGACTAATGACACCAACAGAGGATACGATTACACAGGAGATTGGACTCCAGACCGTATTTCTAAAACCAAAGAGTTTGTAGATGCCGTTCATGAAATTGGAATGAAAGTAGGTTTCTGGTATTCTGTTCCTTTTTGTGGCGTAAAATCAAGAGCTTACAAGGTTTTCGAAAATAAATTATTGACCAAAACCCATCGTTGGGCACCAGTATTTGACCCTCGTTTTCCAGAAGTTAGGGAGTATTTGATCAATATTTACAAAAATGCATTGCAAGAATGGGGACTTGACGGTTTCAAATTAGACTTTATTGATGACTTTAGATTGTATGATGAAACAGTTCTTACAGATGCTGATGGTCGTGATTATAGTTCTATCAATGAAGCGGTTGATCGTTTATTGTCTGATGTAATGAGTGAGCTAAAAGCAATCAATCCTGATGTTTTTATCGAATTTAGACAAAGATATACTGGTCCTGCTATGCGCAAATTTGGTAACATGATGCGTGCCTTTGACTGTCCTGGTGACGGAACGATGAACAGAATTCGTATTGCCGATATTAGAATGTTATGTGGTGAAACTGCTGTACACGCAGATATGTTGACTTGGCATAAAGACGAAAAAGTAGAAGTTGCGGCTTTGCAAGTAGTAAACACCTTGTTTGGAGTACCACAATTGTCTGTGATGTTACAAGAAGTACCTCAGGATCATATTGATATGATTCAGTTTTACACTAAATATTGGAATGACAATGCAAATGTTTTAATGGAAGGGAAATTTGTTCCTTCCAAACCATTGGCCAATTATCCTATTCAACAAGTAACAAAAGGCGATCATCAAATCATTGGTTTATATGATGAATATGTAGTAAGTTTAGCAACTACTAAAAAGTATTTTGACATCATCAACGGTCAATTGGCTACGCAAGTAGTTCTTGATGTAGCGGCTGATTTTGGAACTTATAACTGTATCGTTTACGATTGTAAAGGAACTATTTTCGCATCGAATGAAATTACGCTTAACCAAGGATTATATAAAATTGAAGTTCCTGCTTGTGGATTAATTCAACTGACTCTAAAAAACTAGATTATGGACATGCTTACCATTATTTCATTTGTTGGATTTACAATATTTGTAGCTGTTGTGTCATGGTATGCCACACGTAATACAGATGAATCTTCGTCTGAGGGATATTTTCTTGGTGGTCGAAGTCTTGGGGCAGTAACCATTGCCGGTTCTTTGTTATTAACCAATCTTTCGGCAGAACAAATCGTGGGATTGAATGGGCAAGCATTTACCGAAGGAATATTAGTAATGGCATGGGAAACCTTGGCGGCAATCGCTATGATTATTACTGCTATTTTCTTGGTTCCAAAGTATATGGCGAGAGGAATTACTACAATTCCGGAGTTTATAGAGTACCGTTTTGACCACCAAACCAAAGCAATTATCTCCGGTTTGTTTCTTACTGGATATGTTGTGGTAATTGTTCCTTCAGTATTGTACTCTGGTTCTTTGGCCTTTAGTACGATGTTTGATCTTCCTACTGTTTTAGGGATTTCGCACAAAGCGTCAATATGGCTATGTGTATGGAGTATCGGTATTATCGGAATGATTTATGCCATTTTTGGTGGATTAAAAGCCGTTGCGGTTTCTGATTTGATTAATGCAATTGGATTGTTGATTGGTGGAATTTTAATTCCAATATTCGGATTAATGGCCATTGGAGAGGGAAGTGTTATGACGGGTATTAGTACTTTGTACACTTCAAATCCAGAAAAATTTAATGTAGTAGGTGAAGTAGATAACTCAATTCCGTTTGGGACAATTTTTACAGGAATGATGCTAGTACAAATGTTTTATTGGGGAACTAATCAAGCGATTTTACAACGTGTTTTTGCCGCAAAAAACTTAAAAGAAGGACAAAAAGGAATGATTTTGGCCGCTTTGGTTAAGTTTTTAATTCCGCTTATTGTGGTACTTCCCGGAGTAATTGCTTATCATTTATTTCAAGGCAATTTATCCAATCCAGATCAGGCGTATCCAACTTTGGTTAAAACGGTATTGCCTACGGCCTTTATGGGATTTTTTGCAGCTGTATTGTTTGGAGCCGTATTAAGTTCTTTCAACAGTATCCTTAATAGTAGCGCTACTTTGTTTGGTTTTGATTTGTACAAACAATACTTTAATAAAACAGCGACTGAACATCAGGTTGTAAAAGCGAGTAAAATCTTCGGATTGGTCTTGGGACTTTTAGGAATGTCGGTTGCACCATTAATCGCAAATGCTCCAAACGGTTTGTTTGCTTGGTTGCAAGAAGCGAATGGATGTTACAGTATTCCGATTCTAACAGTTGTAATTATTGGTTTTTTTACCAAAAGAGTTCCTGCTCTTGCGGCAAAAATCGGAATTGCATCTGGTGTGATTTTGTATTCGATCAGTCAATTTATCGTTAAACCATATTTTGTTGATAGTGCAATGGCCAAAGCTGCCGCAGATGGAATTACAAATGCAAAAGCATTAAGTGTAATTCAAGCTGAAGCTTATCCACACTTTCTACACGTAATGGCGGTATTGTTTGTATTAAATATCGGAATCATGTTATTGGTTGGAAAGATGTATCCTATGGCGCATGATCACGTCGTGAGATCAAATGATAAGGTAGATATCACACCATGGAAACATGCTGTAGTGACTGGAATATTGATTACAATTTTGGTTCTTAGTACTTATTTTATTTTTTAGTTAATTATATTTTGAAATTGCTAAGGTGATGTTGGTACTGGTTTGCGTGAGGGATAGTAGTAGAAATCCTTTTTTGGGGTTTTTTCTGCCCCAAAAAAGATTGAAACGAATAGCCCGACCCGTAGTTTTTACGGAGGGTCACGCCCAAAGTATGAATAACTAATTTGAATGCACCCAATAGGAACAGGTAAAATAATTTAGAAATGAAAAATAATCTCTCAAAAATAGTATTTGGTTTGCTGTCTTTATTGACTTTGACGTTTTGTTCAAAGGACAATGAGGCGACAAAGATTTTTACCAAATTGGAAGTTGCTGATACTGGAATAGAGTTCAGCAATAATTTGGTAGAGAATGATTCGTTGAATTATTTTACCTATTCTTATTTGTACATGGGTGGTGGTGTTGCCGTGGGTGACATCAATAATGATGGATTACAAGATATTTATTTTACAGGAAATCAGGTTTCGAATAAATTATATTTGAATAAAGGGAACTTGAAATTTGAAGATATTACCGAAAAAGCAGGAGTGTCTGGAGACAAACGATGGTACACAGGAGTTACGATGGCCGATGTGAACAACGATGGTTTCTTGGATATTTATTGCTCGGTAAGTGGGAAATTTGGTTCGAAAGAAAACCAATTGTTCATCAACAAAGGCAACGGAACATTTGAAGAGAAAGCGGCTGCTTACGGCCTGAATGACATAGGAAGTAGTGTTCAATCTACCTTTTTTGATTATGATAAAGATGGAGATTTGGATTTATTTGTGGCCAATTATCCTCCTACACCTTTTAATGCTCCCGTATCTTCGTATGTGTATTTGATGCGAGATTTAAAGGACGAAGAATCTGGACATTTGTACCGCAACGACGGAAACATTTTTACCGATGTTACCAAAGAGGCGGGTGTTCGAAAATTTAGTTTATCATTGAGTGCTACAATTGGAGATTTGAACAATGATTCATGGCCAGACATTTATGTTTCAAGTGATTTTTGTGCTCCCGATTATATGTACATCAACAATCAAGATGGTACGTTTAGAGAAGTAGTTAAAGAGGCAACATCTAACACGGCATTTTACGGAATGGGAGTGGATATTTCCGATTTTAACAACGACGGAAACTTGGATATTTTTCAGGTTGACATGGACGCTAAATCCAACAGACGCAAAAAAGCAAATATGGCGAGTATGAACCCAATGCTTTTTTGGGATACTGTAAACGCTGGTTTTCACTACCAATACATGCAAAACTGCATGCAAGTGAACTCGGGAGTGGTGACCGATGGTGTGCCACATTTTTCGAATGTATCGCGTATAACTGGAACTTCATCTACAGATTGGAGTTGGGGACCTCTTTTTGCGGATTTTGATAATGATGGTTTAAAAGATTTATTTGTAACCAATGGATCCAGGAGAGAAGTAAACAACAATGATTATTTCAATCATTTAAAAGACGAAAATATTACCCCAGAAAGTTATTTGGAGCGAAGCTTGAAAATACCTTCTGAAAAAATAGACAATTTTATTTTTAAGAATAAAGGAAATTTAGCCTTCGAGCAAGCAAATAAACTTTGGGGAATTGAATACAAAGGGTTTTCAAACGGGGTGGCGTATGCCGATTTGGACAATGATGGGGATTTGGAAATTATAACCAATAATATTGATGATCCGGCTTCGGTTTTTGAAAACACAAGTGCTTCGATCAACAATCATATTACGGTTCAGTTTAAGGGTGATGCCAAAAACAAATTTGGATTAGGTGCACGTGTATATGTGACTACACCTGAATCTACGCAAATGCAAGAACTCACGCTCACACGAGGATTTCAATCGTCTGTCGCGCCCGAACTGCATTTTGGTTTGCACAAAAACAAAAAAATCACCGAGCTAAAAGTTGCTTGGCCTGACGGAAAAACACAACGTTTGAAGAACACGGCAGTCAACCAAAAGTTGGTTTTGAAATATACCGATGCAGTGGCAGAGAAGGCTTCGACGGCTGTAGCAAGTAATACGTTGTTTGGAGCAGCTCCAAAAGGCTTGTTTCCAGATTTTACTACGGTAGAAAACACATTTGATGATTTTAATTTTCAAGTATTGTTGCCGCATAAAATGTCTGCTCTAGGTCCAGCGATCACTGTTGGAGACTTGAATAATGACGGAATGGAAGATTATTTTGTGGGTGGATCGTTCAATAGTGTTGGGCAATTATTTTTTCAAACTGCTACAGGATTTGTAAAGCAAAACACAACGTTTTTTGAAGCTGATAAATTATCTGAGGATGCAGGAGCTGTTATTTTTGATGCTGATAATGACGGAGATAATGACCTGTATGTAGTAAGTGGTGGTTATGAGTTGGGATCAAAATCCCCATACCTGCAAGACCGTTTGTATATCAACAACGGAAAAGGAGTGTTTACAAAAGCAGCAGCAACTGCACTGCCAAAAATGATTACGAGTGGGTCAAGAGTATATGCGGCCGATTTTGATAAAGATGGTAAGCAAGATTTATTGGTTTTGGGGCGTCAAATGCCGGGTAATTATCCAGCGCCAGCAGATAGTTACATTCTGATGAACAAAAGCACCAAGGACAATATCAAGTTTGTAAACGAAACGGCTTCAAGAGCCAAAGAGTTGACCAAATTGGGAATGGCAACTAGCGCAGTAATAACCGATTACAACAATGATGGTTGGTTGGATTTTATCGTAGTTGGAGAATGGATGCCGATACGTGTATTCGAAAATACAAAAACTGGATTTAAAGAAGTTTCCAAAAGTTTGGGCTTGACCAAGGATACCGCTGGATGGTGGTGGAGCATCAGCCAAGGAGATTTTGATAACGATGGTGATATGGATTATGTAGTTGGGAACAATGGTCTGAATTACAAATACAAAGCAACAGACAAAGAAACATTTGATATCTATTCATCAGATTTTGATCAAAATAAGAAAAGTGATATTGTATTGAGCTATTACAACGAAGGAAAGCAATACCCTGTGCGTGGTCGTGGCTGTTCGTCACAACAGATACCGGGAATTAAAGAGAAGTTCAAGAATTATGAAAGTTTCTCTGAGGCTACTTTAGAGGATGTGTATAGCAAGAAATCATTGGAGAAAGCGTTGCACTACCAAGTGAAATCTTTTGCAAGTGTGTACTTGGAAAACAAAAACGGAAAGTTTGTGATTCATCATTTACCAGTAGAAGCGCAAGTCTCTGGAATCAATAAAATATTGGTCAAAGATTACGATAAAGATGGCTTTTTGGATATTTTGATAGCTGGAAATTTATACATGTCTGAGGTAGAAACACCAAGAAATGATGCAGGATACGGATTGTTCTTAAAAGGAAATAAAGGAAAATTCAAAGCCTACACGCCAAAGCAAAGTGGTTTCTTTACTCCAGGAGATGTAAAAGATATGGCAATGATTACCGTAAAAGGTAGCACGTATATTATCACTGGAAAGAACAATGATAAACTGCAGTTTACAGCATTAAACAAATAAAGGCAGGTTTTTAAAAATATTTAAGATGGTTTTTTAGTTGAGAAAGTAAAACTTAGATTCGTTCGGTTTTACTTTTTTTTATGTTTTATTGAAATTTGGTTTCATATGGTATGAAATATTTGTTTTATTGAAATGAGAAATTAAGCAACTCAACAAATTTAAAAAGTAATAGAGTTTCTGGTAAAACATTGTAGATTCCAGAAAAAATAGGCTAGGGGAAATACTGTCCATAGTAAGCTCAGCTTTTGTGCAAAAGCTAAAAAATAAGCTATCTAATAATTGTTCTCTATAAGTGTAAAAGCTTGATTTTAGTAAAAAAAATTCCTTTCCTCATATCTTGCTGTGTAATCCTAGCTTGTAATTTTTGTTTTATCCCTTGGTCATTTCAATCATATGATTGATGACTTTGGTGTGCTCGTGTTGTGGGCTAAACATAACAATCTCCGCGTCTTTGTTAACTTTTACATTGTGTCCTGGTGGCCAGTAGAACATGTCTTTTGCGTCGACTATTTCCTCGATGCCTTCCGCATCAGTTGCAGTAAGTTGACCGCTCAATAGATATCCCCAGTGAGGACATTGGCATAAGTTTCCTTCAAGTCCCATAAATAAAGGAGTTGTATCCACTCCTGCAGAAAGACTGAAATACTCTCCACTAATCTTCCCCAATCCAGTAGCGTCACCAAAATCAGTTTTTTGACGAATAACAGCTCCAGGAATCTCCATTTTTACTTCAATATCATCCTTTGAAATTTTCATAATTTCTCTAATTTATTAATTACGATAAAATTATCCTTATTGGAAGGCTGTTGCTGCTATTTATGGCTATTCAAGAAGTTATCGTCGAAATAACATCAAATGTTCTATCCTTCCTATCATGTAAGTTACGCAAAAAAGGCCAAAATTTCTAGAGTAGTAGTGGGGAATTGATTCAATCCGGTAAAATAGAATCGAATTTAACACTTGGTTATTAGGAGTTTACTGAAATAATAGTGATTTTTATCTTGGATTTTTTTCAAATCAAACCTAAGTAAATTTGAATGTTTTGGCTGATATTTTTAAAGGAAAAATGATGCTTTCACTAGACAAAGAATGTATAGTTTATTTCGCGTTGAACAAAAAAGGCTGTCTTGAATATTTTCAAGACAGCCTTTTTTATATATTTTTAAACGAACAATTACCTCACAATCACACCATCAACAAACAAAATCGGTACTTCTTCTACCGTGTTTTCGTTGATTGAATTCGCTTTAAAGATGAATTTCTTGTCATATAGTTTGTTGTCCATAAAATAAGTCAACATAAACTCGTTGTTGAGTGTTAGCACACTGTCTTGAACCATTTCGACTTTAACCACAGAAACAGCTGGAACTTTCGCAAAAGCATGACGCAAAAGCGATGTTTTCTTCATTTCGCCATCAATTGTTCCAAAAGCTTTGGAGACAACCATCACGCTATCAATGTCAAAATCACTATCATTGACAATGTAGATGTACCACATATTGGCCACAAAATCGTCGCTCCACTCTTGAACGGCTGCCATAAATACATTTTCAACTTCGAGTAGGGTGATATCGGCTTTCATAGTAGGTTTATTATGGAAAACGATCTTTGAGTTCAGCTATACATCTGCAATCAAAAATCGTTAGTCTTAAATCTTAAATCTTTTTTAAATATTTGCTTTAAATTGCTCCAAGAAACGGACATCATTTTCATAAAACATACGAATGTCACCAATTTGGTACAACAACATCGCGATACGTTCAACACCCATTCCAAAAGCAAAACCGTTGTATTCATCAGAGTTGATGCCACAGTTTTTAAGGACATTAGGGTCTACCATTCCGCAACCACCAATTTCCAACCAACCAGTTCCTTTGGTGATACGGTAATCGGTTTCGGTTTTTAAACCCCAATAAATATCAATTTCGGCACTAGGCTCTGTAAACGGAAAATAAGACGGACGCAAACGGATTTTTGACTTCCCGAACATCTCTTTAGTGAAATATAATAAGGTTTGCTTTAAGTCGGCAAACGAAACATCTTTGTCAATATACAAACCTTCTACTTGGTGAAAAATACAGTGCGAACGCGCTGATACCGCTTCATTACGGAAAACCCTTCCTGGAGAAATCGTTCTTATCGGCGGTTTATTTTCTTCCATGTAACGCACCTGTACAGATGACGTATGTGTACGCAACAAAATATCAGGATTGGTCTGAATGAAAAAAGTATCCTGCATATCACGTGCCGGATGGTATTCTGGCAAGTTCAAAGCTGTGAAATTATGCCAATCATCCTCAATTTCTGGACCTTCAGATACATTGAATCCAACCGTCGAGAAAATATCAATAATTTGGTTTTTTACAATCGAAATTGGATGACGAGAACCAATGATAGCAGGCTCTGCCGTACGAGTCAAATCTCCGAAAATCCCCTTAGACTCCTCTTTGCTTTCTAAAGATTCTTGGATGCTTTTTACTTTTTCTTCTGCAGTGGTTTTTAGCAAGTTAATTACTTGTCCAAATTCCTTTTTTTGGTCGTTAGGTACGTTTTTAAATTCTGCAAAAAGGTCTTTCAAAAGTCCTTTGCTTCCAATAAATTTGATACGAAACGCTTCTAATTCTGCTGGATTTTGTGTTGAAAAAGCGTTAGCTTCACCAATATATTCTTTTATCTTGTCTATCATTTTCATTCAATAATTGAGTGGGCAAATTTAGGAAAAAGTTATAAGTTATGAGTTATGAGTTATGAGTTATTTGTCATATGTTAAGAGTTATATGTTACCCCAAACCTATAAACTATACTTTTAACTTAAGAAATGACTTCTCGCTCTAAAAAATAATTCACAATCGCTTCCTTCATCAAAACCGATTGTTCCCCTGCTTTCAAAGTAGGTAATTCCTCTTTTACTTTAAAATGAGGCCAACCTTCTTCGTCAAAATATTCAAATTCATAGTATCCGTAAGGCTCCAAAAGGCGACAAATAGCAATATGCATTAAGTTCAATTTTTCATCTTTTTTGAATTCACGGTGCAATTTCCCTAGCTCTTGTACGCCAATTAAATAAATTATGGCATCCAAATCCAAGTCTTCCCCTTGCGAAAATTGGTCCGAAAGTATCGTTACAAGCTGTTCCCAGCGCTCTTTAAGTTGTGTGTCTCTTGACATTTTTGTGTGTTATGAGTAATGCGTCATGAGTTATTAATTCATTAAGGCATAAAATTATTTTGGCAAAGATAAGCACTGCAACCCGACTTTTTCACTGAGTTGCCGTATAATTTTCAGGAGCAGAAAGTAGTCGTTTATCAGGAAATTTGGTCCCGCTATCCGTTCCAATCTTTTGGGGGCCAAAGGCCAGCCCCCAAAAGGATTTCCACTGCTATCGGGGCTAAAAGAGAAGTTTTGGGATTTCAAGAAACATACTAGGAATGGCATTCGTCAGTCTATAACATAATTCGGTACAGTAAACATGATGCTTCATCTGTCAGGCTGAGCTTGTCGAAGCCCTATTTAAACTGTATATGATTGGTACTAACTTCACATGTGAGAACTTTTGTGGTCAACATCACGAGTTCTCGATACTCCCGTCCCGAAGCCTCGGTATCGGGATTCCTCCGCTCCTCTGCATAAAAAACACTCGAACTGATGGAAGAGTAAAACTCATAACTCATAATTTGTAACTTATAACTACCCGTCAGTTCGAGTGCTTTTAGTTTCAAATGCGATAGCTTTTGAGAGTAAAAGTGTATCGAGAACTTTTGTGGTCAACATCACGAGTTCTCGATACATTTTTTCCTCCGCTCCGCTGCAGAAAAAACACTCGAACTGACGTACAGCGAGTAAAACTCATAACTACCCGTCAGTTCGAGTGCTTTTAGTTTCAAATGCGACAGCTTTTGAGAGTAAAAGTGTATCGACAAGCTTTGTGGTCAACATGACGAGTTCTCGATACATTTTTTCCTCCGCTCCGCTGTATAAAAAACACTCGAACTGACGGATGGAGAGTAAAACTCATCACTCATAATTCCCAACTTGTAACTACTCGTCAGTTCGAGTGCATTTAGTTTCAAATGCGATAGCTTTTGAGAGTAAAAGTGTATCGAGAACCTTTGTGGTCAACATCACGAGTTCTCGATACTCCCGTCCCGAAGCCTCGGGATCGGGATTCCTCCGCTCCGCTGCGTAAAAAACACTCGAACTGACGGATGGAGAGTAAAACTCATCACTCATATTTCATAACTTATAAACACCCGTCAGTTCGAGTGCTTTAACTATCAAATGCGATAGCTTTTGATAGTTAAAGTGTATCGAGAACCTTTGTGGAAACCCTCACGAGTTCTCGATACATTTTTTCCTTCGCTCCGCTGCGCAAAAAACACTCGAACTGACGGATAGAGAGCAAAACTCATAACTCATAATTCCTAACTTATAACTTTCTCTTATCTTTGCCGCCATATACTTCAATTATGAGTTTTTTAGACATTGTTTTAGGCGGATTGCTATTGTACGGTTTAATCAAAGGAATCAAAAACGGGTTATTTGCCGAGTTGGCTTCTTTTTTGTCCTTGATTGTGGGGATTTATTTGGCCATTAAGTTTTCGTCTGTAGTGAGTGAAGTGGTTGGTCAAGTAGTTTCCTGGTCAGCCAAAACCGTTGCTATAACTGCCTTTGCTTTGACTTTTATCGCGGTGGTTTTAGGAATTATGCTCCTAGCCAAAGTCTTCACCGGAATGATGAGTTTTGCTTATTTAGGGTGGGTCAACCGTTTGGCAGGTGGTTTTTTTAGCATCCTGAAAATGGTTTTAATCTTAAGTGTGGTTTTCAACCTTTTCCAGAAAATCAATTTCAATAATTGGTTGGTCAAAGAAGAAACTTTCAATCAATCGATGTTTTACAATCCCATCCAAAAAGTATCGCAACTGGTTTTCCCAAAACTAGAAACTTGGTATGAAGATTTTAAGACGAAGACTGTGAAGAGTCAAGAGGCGAAGGTGTAGGTGGGTTTGTAGTCAAGTAGTTCCTGTACAGTAGACAAAGGCTAGCGCGCACATCTTGCTCGTGCCCGCAAACAAATTCAATCTGGTTTTCGGCTATTTTTAAATGGATTATGCTGAGATTTTGATTGTGTTCATGAGCGGGACGCTCGCGCCAGCATGGGGGAGCATGTCTTGAGCGACAGTCGAAGGGTTCAATCGCGGTTTCATTGTTGGCTTTTCAAGCCCAACGAAACCTTTGCTGTTACCTGCCGTTTTTCTACTCAATAATTTCTCCATTATATTGTTTTTTTAAAATTCCGTCTTCTATAAGCTTTTCTATTGCTCTAGAAACAGTTTTGTTTGATAAGCCTAATTCTTTTGCAGTTCTTTTATGTTGATTTTTAGTCCAAGGTTGTTCAGGAAGTCTCGATTTGATTTTATCTAACAAATATGTAGTTAATTCATTTCGTGGCTTTTCAGAATTTTTTTGAGAAAATTTAGTTTCAACTGTTGCTTTGATTTTCCCTCTTTTTATTTCAGCATTTAAGATATTAACATATGCTAGCATTTCGATTTTAGTTCCTGATATGAAAATTGACTCGCTATTGTCATTATTTTTGATTTTTTGCTCAAATAAATTACCAAACCTAGTTATTGAATCTCCTGATAAAAATTCATAATTTGAATCGAAAATATTCATTTTTTTACTACTTAAATCTAAATCAATCTTGCATTTAGCTTCTGATTTTTGTTTTGATTTTTTTATATAAAAATTATTAGTTAATTTAATTTTAATTTGATTGTGAATTTCGTGCGCAAATTCCTTAAAATCTTCAAAACAATGCTCTAAATAATATTTTTCAACTGTGATAGTTGGTTCAGTATAATTATATCTATCTCTGTAGAATTGGTCAGTTTTACCAAGTCTATGAACTAATAAGTGACGTCTTTGATGGTATTCCTCTATAATATCTCTTTTTGGCTTTATCTCGGAAATATCAATTAACAATGTTTTCTTATAATATTTTATTATTTCGCCAAAACCACCACTTGAAAGTCTTCTTAATTCTTTATTAATAATTTTGTTAAAAATGTCTGTTGTTGATTTTGCAGATAGCAACTCAGATTGTTTGATTTCTACCATTATATGCTCTTTTTTGAACGGTTCTTTTGTAATAAAAAAAACTTCTCTTACTTGCTCAGTTAAATATACTTCTAAAGCTGATACACATCTAACAAAAATAATTTCTGCTAAGTTTTTTTGATTATCACTAACAGTTCCTTTGGTTTTAATTTTATAGAAAGTTGGTTTAACAACTTCAAAATTAATTTCTTTAAGCTTTTCTTGATTTTTCCTCCAGTGATAAAGTAAAAAATCAGTTTGTTCATATGCGTATAAACTTGACTTGTAAAAATTTTCAAGTTTTGTTAATTCTTTGTTAAATTGGTCGAAAGTTGTCATTTTCTATGGCTTTTTCTTAAAATGGCAGTTAACGTTTCGCGGCTTTGCGAGGTTGCGAACTTCGTAACCGAAATCTTTCGGCTAAGATAAAATTTCTTGCGAAAGATAAACTTGAATTTACTACATATTTCGCAATCTTGCAAAACCGCTGTTATGCGTTCGGCTATTCATTCTTGTCATAGAATTCAACTTCAAAATACCAATTTCTATTATATTCAAAATTGATATTACCTTTAAATAATTTTAATACTTCTAAGTCTAAACCCACGCTTAAATTAATATTTTCAGTAAATTTTTCAGATGTTTGATTACCGTTTATTCTCCCTTTTAGTGTTGTCGTTATATTTGGGAAGTCGTGTATGAATAAACTATCTTTCAAAGCACGGTCTTTGTCAAAAGTTCCTTTTCCAAAAAGTTTTTCTCTTAAAATCTGTTTTCCATATTTTTGGTCAAAACTTCCTTTTGCTTTTAATGTGTCGGCTTTTCCATTAGTATTAATATTAGTTTTATCTTCAATAATTATTTTTTTGGCACCTAATGCTTCATATGCGCTTAAAGTTTCTTCTAATATTAATGTTTTAATTAACTCGTTTGAATTTTCTAATGGTATTAATAAATTTTCATCTTTCGGATGACTGCAATATAGTCCACAATTAAAACGACCAAATTCTCCACCAAAATGCATTTTTTTTGGGATACTATTTCGTTCTATAATAATTAAAGTTGAACCACCTTTGGATTTCATAATTTTTCTAAAAGCATTTTCTTCCGAAAGGAAATTATCGAATAATCCATAAAATAATTCTTCATCGCCATCTATTTCATAATCATCATTTAGTAACTCATTTTCAATAATAATACCTTTTTGTGAAGAGTTATCATTTCCATATTGTCTTGTTATAAAATTAGTTTTTTTCTTTTTAGTCAATAGATTAAACGCAGAAATTCCGACTGCTAAAATTGGCGCCATAAGAATAATTGGAGCAGCAAAAAAAATCCCTCCTGTAGTTCCTATACTTGCAATTAAATGATTGTATTTATTTTTTGCGGTTTTTATCTCTTCTGCTGTTAATTCTCTTCTACCGTAAACACCATTTTTGTGTTCATCTTTTATTTTGTCTACTATTCCGTAATATGTCATTATTTTGTTAAGTGTAAATTATATTGTTGTTTCTATTTCTCTACGTTTTTTTTTAGCTGACGCATAACTTGTTTATATGTATCATAAAATCATACAATGCCACCCAGTTTAGGGTAGATAAGTATGACAAACGTCATATTTTTCAATCAATCAAATATACCAAAATATACTTACAAGCAATTGCATTAAATCAATTTTAGAAACGATTTATTGTGGTGATTACGAGTCTGCGTGAGGGATTGAAGTGGAAATCCTTTTTTGGGCTTTTTCTAGCCCAAAAAAGATTGTAACGGAAAGCCCGACCCGCATTTTTCTTGCGGGTCACGCCCAAATACTTTTTATTTTACTTCTTTGATGGTGTTGCTTTGTAGCCAACCTTCGGTGCCGTCTGTTAGCTGAATTTTTTTCCAGTTGGAAACGGTTTCTAGGACGTAGACTTTGGTTCCTTCGTGGAGTACGAGGGAGGTGGTGCTTGCTTTTTGTGGTTCGCTATAGACCTCTGCGATGTCGGCAAAAATGATGGCTGGTTTTTCGTTGTCAAAATGGCTTTTTTCGAATAAGGCTGCGGCTACACTGACCAAAACGCAGATTAGGAAAAGGAACATTCCGTAGAAAAATGCTCTTTTGGTAAGCGTTAATTGGGAGAAATAATAGCCCAAAAAGCACACCAAAAAGAAGAAGGCAAAGCTCACGGCCATCCAAGCCCAGGTGTTGAAATGGTAAATGCCTGTGAAATCACGCAGCAATTTGGCAAAACCTACTTTGGGAACGACTTTGATTTCGTCAATGGTTTTCTTTTGGGCAAATTTCAAGTTATTGGCAACGTCTGCATCATCAGGATTTAGTACCAATGCTTTTTCGTAATTGTAAATCGCGGGTGCGACTTGGTTCAATTTGTAATAGCAATTTCCCAAGTTATAATACAGTTCTGCCGATTGTTGGTTGCCTTTTAAAACACTTTCATAAGCGGCAACGGCTTCTTTGTATTTTCCTTTTTGGTACAAGTCATTTCCTTTGTCGAAATTGGTTTGCGCAAAGAATAATTGACTGATGAATAAGAGGAGTAGGGATAAATAATTTTTCATAACTATGTGTTTCACTAAGCTAGCTTATTTGTTTTTCGAGTTTGGAGATAATCATCACGGCTTTGTCAAAATCCTCCTGAATGGTGGCGCTAGATGCTGGTGCGTAACGAGCAAACTCGCAGTTCTCGGTCAGGTTGATAAAGTCGGCTACAGCTGTTGGTTCGGCACCTTTGTTCAATAACAACTCTTGAATATTTTCTTTACTCATTTCGGAGGTTTCGATATGCAATTTTGCTTTCAAGAAATTATGCATGGCTTTTTCTAGCGCCACATAAAATGGTTCTTTGTTGGCCAGTTGTTTTTTGGCTTCAGACAAATATTTCTTAGCCAGTTTGTTGTTGGCTTTGATGCGGTTTCCAAAAACGTCGCCATCGATAGCTTCTTTTTTCTTCTTGGCCAAAATGATGATTGGCAACAAAAGGAACGGTGCAAATAACAAGCCGAAGAACAAATTTGAGCCTAAGAAATTATCTTCATTTAGTGCTGTCAATTCGGTTTTAGTCTTGACATATTTAAACTGAGTTTGAGCAATCACCTTTTGTTTGTTACCAGCAGTTGAATCTGTTCTTGTATCTGTAGGACCTTCGAGAACATCAATCATAATTTCTGGAGAACTAATCGTTTTATAGGTTTTGGAACCCAAATCAAAGTAGCTAAACTGAATTGGTTTGATTGGGTAACTGCCTTTATATTGTGGTACAATGGTGTAACTATCGGATATACTTCCGGTCATTCCAGAAAGTGGCGTTTCTACTTTATCGGTGTGTACGGCATCGTACATTTCGAGTGCGTTGGGAACGACAGGCTTTGGTAAGGTAAACAATTTCATGTTTCCTTTTCCGGTTACGCTAACGAGTAAATCTAAGCTTTCGCCGTTTTTCAAACTGGTCTTAGAAGGGGTAACTTTGAAATCAAATTTCCCTACAGCACCTGTGAAATCAGCTGGTTTTCCTGCTTCGGGCAATGGTTTTACATTGATGGTTTTGCTACCTGCAGAGACGCGTTTGTTGGTCTCGGTTACTTGCATACGACCATAAATGTCACGACGATTGGTAGGCAATTGTACATCGATGTCTAAGGATAGCGGTTCGATGTCTAGTTTACCCGATTTTTGTGGGTATAAAACCGTTTTTCTTAAAACTACAAAGCGGTATTTTTGGCCTTTGAACTGTCCTTCTTCGCCTACTAATTGCTTGATGTCAATATTTTGACTCCAGAAGTTGTTGTATTTGGGTTTGTTGAGTTCCTTCCAATTAGTAATTCCGATGTTGTAGCTGAACCACAATTTGTAAACCACCGTAATCGGCTCGTTGATATACGGATTTGTGTTTGAAATATCAGCAACGAGATAGAGGTTGTTATCTGCTGAAACAGCTGGTTCATTCGGGTCTCCGTATTGTTGCTGTTGGCCTTGTTGGGGTTGTTGAACGGCATCGGTTACATTGATTTTAACATTGGATGTTTTATATACTTTTCCGTCATATTCTATAGTTGCTCCCTTGATTACGATATTTCCTTTATGGTTGGGGACTAAATAATAAGAGTACATTTTTTCGAAAGAGCTTCTACCGTTTACCCATGATTGACTTACTTGTTGGCTTGGTCCAGCAATTATCCTAAAACCATCAAAAGTAGGCTCAGTGAAGTTGTCGCCATCAAAATTCATGTAAAAATCGATGCGCAGTCTCTCATTTATTCCAAGCGTGTTTTTGCTTACCCTGGCCTCAAACTGAATTTGTGCCATGACTGCTTGCGAAATTAAAAATACTACTAATACTAATCGTTTCATTTTACTATTTAATCGTTTGTGCTTTTTTATTTTATAAATTGAATTAAGTCATTGCGTGCGTTAATCCATACTTAAGTTATTCTGCTACAGTAATTGAATATGATAAATCCCATTATTCGAATACAAACCATAACGTCTCAGAACTTAAGAACTCTTAATTTATAACTCATAACTACATTTATTACCAATCTTTATCTGTGTCTACCGGTTTCCCTTTTACTTTATTGGCGTTTACTTTTCCTTGAATTTTCTTTTCTTCATTGTTTACAGCATCTAGCATGTTTTCTAGTCGCTGTTTGGATATTCCACTAGGATTTGGTTTTGGCTGACCTTCATCTTTCGGCTTGTCGCCTTTGTTGGGGTCTTTTTTATCTTTATCACCATCTTTTTTGTCCTTGTCTTTGTCGCCTTTATCGTCCTTTTTATCTTTGTCCTTGTCCTTATTTTTGTCTTTATCTTTATCCTTGTCTTTATCCTTATCCTTATTTTTGTCTTTATTGTCGTTTTTAGGAGGATTGTCTTTTAGCATTTTCTTAGCCAAAGCATAATTGTAACGGGTTTCATCATCAGATGGATTGTTGCGTAAGGCGTTTTTGTAGGCTTCTACTGCTTGCGTATAATCTTTCTCTTTCATGAAAACATTTCCTAGATTGTGAAATGCTTTGTGTTTCTGACTTCTAGTTTTTGCTTTTTCTATGGCCGTTGCGAAAGCATATTTGGCTTCGGAAGCTTGATTTTGTCTGTAAATGGAGTTTCCAAGATTGTAGTTGGCAGCTGCTTTGTTATTGAATTTTGCACCCGAAATTCTATAATTGGCCTCGGCATCTACAAATTTACTGGCAGCATATTCTTCATTTGCTTTGGGTAAGGCATCGTCTTTTTGTTGGGCATAGCTTCCTAGTCCACAAAGTAGCGTTATTGATAAGTATATTTTGAATATTGTTTTCATTTTATTTGGATACAATTTTGCAATTTCTTCGAACGGCATTATTCTTTTTCATTAAATAAATTCAACTTTTTCACCCAACTTGTTTTTCTGTCCAACAAGAAGATATCAGCGAATAACAATACAAAAGCAAAACCTAAAAACCACTGAAATTGTGATTGAAAGTCGGCCATTTGCGTGGCTTCAAATTCGGTTTTCTGAATGTTATCTAAAGTGTTTTTGATGTATTCCATCACTTCCTTAGTGTTGTTTCCATTAATGTAACCGCCTTTGGTTGTTTTGGCGATAGTTTCTAAACTTTTTTGGTTTAATTTAGTAACAACAACCTCTCCGTTTTTGTCTCTTTGGTAACTTTCTACTACACCATTTCTTTTAAGGGGAATAGTAGCTCCTTTTTCGGTACCAACTCCAATAGTGATGATGCGCATTCCTTGTTTGTTTGCTTCTTCGGCTGCTGCCAAAGCACCATCTGAATGGTCTTCACCATCTGAAATCAAAATCAACAATTTGCTCGTTTTGCTTTTATCATCAAAATAAGTAGCCGATAATTTTATCGCCTCATCCAAGGATGTTCCTTTGGACGAAACCATATCTGGGCTCATACTTTGCAAAAACATTTTGGCTACACTGTAATCGGTAGTAATTGGTAAAACTGGAAAAGCACTTCCGGCGTAAGCTACGATTCCGATGCGGTCGTTACCTAATTGACTGATAATTTGAGATACTAATTGCTTGCTTTTTTCCAATCTGCTTGGTGCAATGTCTTCGGCCAACATACTCTTGGAAACGTCCATCGCAAAAACGATGTCTATTCCTTCTCGTTTTACGGTTTCCATTTTGGTTCCGATTTTTGGATTTACCAATCCTAAAATCAATCCCAAAAAAGCCAATGCTATTACAATCAATTTCAAAACAGGTTTGAAAACCGAGCGTTCTGGACTCAATTGATTAATAGCTTCGATAGAGCCAAATTCCTTTTGCTTTTTTCTTTTCCAATACATATTGAACAAGAAAAGTGCTACCAAAAGTGGTAACAGGAAAAGTAAGTATAAATAATTGCGTTCGTCTAATTCCATAATTCTGTATTGTGCTGTTTAACCGCAAAGTTCGCCAGGTTATTTTCTCGAAGTTCGCCAAGCTTTGCGTGCTTTGCTACTTTCTTGCGATCTTGGCGGTTAAAGCTTTATATAAAGCTTTTATAAACCGTGTTTCTCATTCCTACTTCTATCAACAATAACAATCCAGCGAATAATACAAAACCTCTGAATTTTTCGTCGTAATCATAAAACTTAAGTTCTTCGATTTCGGTAGTTTCTAGCTTGTTGATTTCGTTATAAATCTCGGCTAGTTTACTGTTGCTGGTTGCTCTAAAATATTTACCGTCTGTTTTCTTAGCGATAGATTGCATTAAGCGTTCATCTAATTCCACCTTCATCATTTGGAACAATATCTCTCCGTTTGGTGCTTGTGCATACGGAAATTCGGCCATTCCGTTAGTTCCAATTCCGATGGTATACACTTTAATTCCGTATTGTTTAGCGATATCTGCTGCTGTTTCTGGTTCAATGAAACCGGCATTATTTACCCCATCTGTCAATAAAATAATGACTTTACTTTTGGCTTTGCTGTCTTTCAAACGGTTTACAGCTGTTGCCAATCCCATTCCGATTCCAGTTCCGTCTTGTAAAACTTGATCGTATTTGATGCTTTTAATCGCTTCAAGAACTACTGCTTTATCACTTGTTACGGGAGTTTTAGTATAAGCTTCAGAAGCATAAACCACTAAGCCAATTCGGTCATTAGGTCTTTCTGATGCGAAATTTGCCGCTACTTCTTTCAAGCCTTCCATTCGGTTGGGCTTTAAATCTTTGGCCAACATACTTCCAGAAACATCGACTGCCATGACAATATCAATTCCTTTGGTAGTTTTTGTTTTGTTGCTAATGTCCACTGTTCTTGGCCGAGCCAAGGCAATGATTAAGGAACATAAGGCGATGATTCGCAAAACACCCAAATACGGTTTGAATTTTACTAAAAATGAAGTCGAACCTTTGAATCCTTTGGTGGAACTAATTTTTAAGGTTGCGTTTTGATGTTTTCTTTTCCAAAATAACCAAGCAATAGCAAATGGAATTAGAAGAAACAACCAAAAAAATTGGGGGTTTAAAAATGTTATCTTTTCCATTATTTTTCAATTTGTTTTAATTCGACAGAGCTTAATACTCGATCCACAATGTCATTGGCATAATGGTCGCCTTCTTCATGCAAAATCATGATTTGTTGCAAACCTCCATCTTGACCAAATAATACTATTTCGTAGAACATTTTTTGACTGCTTTTTGTAATTTCGTTCAATTTCACAAAAGTACCGTATGCTTTTACCCCTTTCACACCTTCGGGAGTTTCAAAATCTTCTTGTTTGACAATCATATTTTGTGCGCCTTGTGATTCAATATATTGAACAGTAACTTCTACAGATTTACTTAAATCTGTTTTGGTTTCTTGTTTGTATTTCATAGTAGAAACCATGATATAAAAGTTATCAAGAAAACTTCCATATCCAAAAGATTGCATTTCCTTTACCAATGCCAAACCGTCTTTTGGTAATGATTTTTTCAAATCGATACGTTTCAAAACCTCTGGTGTTTCAATAATTACCGATGGATTTCCGTATTCACTTTTAATCCATTCTCCTTCTAGTAATTCTTTGGTTTCATGCCCAAGAATAGTGTCTTTTACATTCTCAAATCCTCTGGTTGCAATGAAGAAAGCCAGAACCGCAAAAATCACAAATACCACAGAAGCAATCGCAATTTGAATGCGTTTTTTACGTTTTTTTGCCAATTGCAATTGTACTTGTTTTTGACGTTGCATTTCGTTTAACAACATTTCTTCTTCGTCTACAACTTCAACGGGAATGGCGCTGTCTAGTACAACAATCGCCTTTTGAATTTTGTTACGGTCTTCTGTAATTTCGAATTCCATTGGTTTGGATTTCGCAAATTTTACCAAATCGGCTTGTTTCAAAACACGTTCTAAATTGTCTATAGTTTCTTGAGAAAGTTTCATTTTCTTTTTCAAAGAAGCCGCTTTCAATCCAGCAATCAATTCAGAAGTCGTGCTTTCCATCGCTGGAATATCAATCGCTTCTTCGATATAATTACGAGCAATATCTGTTAGTTCACTATAATATTCTTTGATTTCTCCTTTTTGCCAAAGTTCTTTTTGTTCCAAAGAGTTCATTAAAATCGTAGCTCTTTCGATAGGCGTTTTATAAACTTCTTCTTCAATTTTTTTCTTTTGGTATTTTTTAGTGTACCAATAAACAGCGGCACCAATGGCAGCTAATAGAATGATTCCCAAAAGCCATTTCCACCAATTGCCCATCGGACTGTCAACAGCTACCACATCCTTGATGTCGTACATTTTTTGTTTTAATGTATCCACTTGTACAGTGGCAACTTCAACAGCAATAGAATCGGTCAAGAAAGCTTTGTTGTTAATCATCACTTTGATACTCGGAATCACATAGCGTCCTGAATCAAATTGTGTCAAACCGTATCTTTTGATTAACTCGTAACGGTCGTTGTTTTTTACCGTGTCAATCGGGTAGGAGCGAATAACTTCTAGTGCACCAAAGTTCTTTGGATTTGGGAATTTTACTTTCGATAAAGTATCAACAGAAGTTTTTAGAGTCAATTTAAACTCTGCTCCAATCTTATTTTTTGTGGTATCTATACTTGTTTCAACACGTTTTTGTTGTCCAAAAACGAAGGCTGAAAAAAGGAGGAATATGTAAAGTATATGTTTCATTGGTATTTTTGAAATTATTAACGATTTTCGATTAACGATTTTTGATTTCAGATTGGTTAAGCGAGAATGTTAGTCTTTTCTATCATTATTTTTAAAATTGATTAACGATTTTTGATTTCAGATTTGTTAAACAAGTACGTTATTGTTTTCTAATAATATTTTTTGGAATTATTTTTTATTAAAGTTGATTGAATTTTATCTATTTTAAATTAGTTACAAGAGAACGTTATTCTTTTCTATCATTATTATTTTTTGATGTTTTAATACTTGCTACAAAAATTGATATTAATTCATTAGCTTCATTTTTTGCAATAGTCAAAGTGTTTATATCAGTTGTTAGTTTTGCTTTTTCAATAATCTTTATACAAACAAAAGTCTCTCTTAACTCTTTTAAACAAATTCCCATTTTATGAATAAAATCTTTATGACTTTCTGCACTTTGAGCTTCTCCATAATTTAGAGCAGGAGACGTTCCTGACCGAATAATTTGTCCAGTCAAATGATTTCCAGCGTAATTTTTCTTGAAATTATCTGATATGTTTATAATCAAAGCTGCAAAGTCAATTAACCTGTCTTCTAATATATGTTTGTTCATTTTATTCGATTTAATCAACTTCAAAAATCGTTAATGTTTTTTAACGGTTCCAATAAATCAAAAATCACTATTCGTTAATCAACAATCGTTAATCTCTTATAGGTTCCAACAAATCAAAAATCACTATTCGTTAATCAACAATCGTTAATCTCTTATAGGTTCCAATAAATCAAAAATCACTATTCGTTAATCAACAATCGTTAATCTCTTATAGGTTCCAACAAATCAAAAATCACTATTCGTTAATCAACAATCGTTAATCTTTTATAGGTTCCAACAAATCAAAAATCACTATTCGTTAATCGAAAATCGTTAATCTTTTCAATCGTTCCAACAAATCAAAAATCACTATTCGTTAATCATCATCTCGACTTAAAATACCCCAGCAATTTCGTTACATAACTTTCATCAACTCTAGTGTTTACAACACCAGAGCCTGATTTTCTAAAAGTTTCTTTGAAATAATTCAATTGCTCTTGATAGTATTTTTCATAATTCATTCGAACCATTTTTGAACTAGTGTCTACAATCATGTTTTCGCCAGTTTCGGCATCGGTCATTTCTACCATTCCAAGGTTTGGCATCTTTTCTTCTCGAATGTCATATACACGAATTCCTGTGATATCGTGCTTTTTGGCTGCGATTTTCAACGTATGCTCGTAATCCGAAACCATAAAATCGGACATCAAGAAAACAATCGCTTTCTTTTTCTGAGTACTTGACAAGAATTTTAAAGCTTGCGCCAAATCGGTTTTCTGACTTTTAGGTTGAAATTCGATTAATTCTCGAATGATACGCAAAACATGCGAACGTCCTTTTTTGGGTGGGATATACAATTCGATTTGGTCCGAGAACAATATCAGTCCAATTTTGTCGTTGTTTTGAGTAGCTGAAAAAGCCATTGTAGCTGAAATTTCAGTAATAATGTCTTTTTTGAATGCGGCATTAGAACCAAAACTTTCAGAACCAGAAATATCCACCATTAACATCATGGTCAATTCTCGTTCTTCTTCAAAAACCTTTACGTGCGCTTCGTTATAACGAGCCGTTACGTTCCAGTCAATAGCACGAATATCGTCACCATATTGGTATTGGCGTACTTCGCTAAAAGTCATCCCACGTCCTTTAAACGACGTATGATATTCACCCGAGAAGATATGATCGCTCAATCTTCGGGTTTTGATTTCTATTTTTCGTACTTTCTTTAAAAGGTCTTTTGTATCCATTTTTTTGTTCTTAGTCCTTAGTCTTTAGTCCAAAGTCCTTAGATTTAACATGACGCAATTCTAAGGAATATTTACTAGGTACTAAGGACTTTTAAGGTACCTCTACTTCGTTTATGATTTTGTTGATGATGTCTACAGAAGTGATGTTTTCTGCTTCTGCTTCGTAAGTAAGTCCAATTCTGTGACGCAATACATCATGTACTATGGCACGAACATCTTCTGGAATTACATAACCACGACGTTTGATAAAAGCATAACATTTAGCCGCATTGGCTAAGTTGATACTTCCACGTGGTGAAGAACCAAAACTAATCAATGGTTTCAATTCTGCCAATTTGTATTTTTCTGGGTAACGAGTGGCGAAAACAATATCAAGAATGTATTTCTCGATTTTTTCGTCCATATATACTTCACGAACGGCTTCTTGAGCACGTAAAATTTGCTCTACAGATACCACTTGATTTACTTTCTCGTAAGAACCTTTTAAGTTTTGACGAATAACCAAGCGCTCTT
Source organism: Flavobacterium ovatum (assembly GCF_040703125.1). Classification (NCBI taxonomy): domain Bacteria; kingdom Pseudomonadati; phylum Bacteroidota; class Flavobacteriia; order Flavobacteriales; family Flavobacteriaceae; genus Flavobacterium; species Flavobacterium ovatum. The sequence goes on along the minus strand of NZ_CP160035.1, from coordinate 705,813 downwards.
CATCCATTTTAGGGTAATCAATCACTGTTTTCAACATAAAACGATCGACTTGTGCTTCTGGTAATTGGTACGTTCCTTCTTGTTCCACAGGGTTTTGAGTTGCCAAAACCAAGAATGGTCTTTCTAGTTTGAAAGTAGTATCACCAATAGTAACTTGTTTCTCTTGCATCGCCTCTAGCAAAGCTGATTGTACTTTGGCAGGCGCACGGTTAATCTCATCGGCAAGGACGAAATTGGCAAAAATAGGTCCTTTTTTGATAGAGAACTCATTTGCTTTAATGTTATAAATCATAGTTCCTACCACATCGGCAGGTAATAAATCGGGAGTAAACTGGATTCTACTAAAAGAACCGTGTATCGCTTGTGAAAGCGTATTGATTGCTAATGTTTTTGCCAAACCAGGAACACCTTCCAAAAGAATATGACCTTGTCCCAAAAGCCCAATAAGCAAACGTTCTACCATGTGCTTTTGGCCTACAATCACTTTATTCATCTCCATTGTAAGAAGGTCTATAAAAGCACTTTCTCTTTCTATCTTTTCATTGATCGCTCTAATGTCTAAAGTCGCAGTATTTTCTTCCATTATCTTTTTATTTAAAACCTTGTGATTAACGCTTTTGTTTTGGTAGTGCAAATTGAATTTTTTTTTAGAGGAAAGATGTTAATAAATGGTTAAAACTTCTAGTAAACCCCTAATTTTAAGGTCGAATTGTGATACAATTTTTAATTTTTTAAGAACTTTAAATAAAATTCAAAAAATTCAAAAAATCTTAGTTTTTCAAGTAAAAAAATAACAAATGAATAAAACAGTTTTAATTACAGGAGCAACTAGTGGAATAGGAAGGGCAACAGCCACATTATTAGCGCAAAAGCATTATAAAATTATTATCTGTGGTAGGCGAATAGAGGCTTTGAAGGAACTGCATCGAGAGCTATCAACATTGACGTCGGTTCATCTTCTTTGTTTTGATGTCAGTGATAAAACTGCTGTTTTTGAAAAAGTTCAATCCTTGCCTGAAGCATTTTCTACAATAGATGTATTGATTAATAATGCTGGAAATGCACACGGATTAGACCCTATTCAAAATGGAAATATTGATGATTGGGATCAAATGATTGACATTAATCTAAAAGGACTTTTGTATGTTTCCAAAGCAATAATTCCACAAATGGTTGAAAGGAAATCAGGTCATATCATACATATAGGTTCCACAGCTGGAAAAGAAGTATATCCCAACGGAAACGTTTATTGTGCCACCAAACATGCTGTTGACGCACTTAATCAAGCGATGCGAATCGACTTGAATCCGTATAATATAAAAGTCGGTGCGATACACCCCGGAATGGTCGAAACGGAGTTTAGTACTGTTCGTTTCAAAGGAGATATAGAAAAAGCATCTAATGTTTATAAAGGTTTTGATGCACTGCAAGCAGAAGATATTGCGGATATCATTCAATTTGTAATTTCAAGACCGTATCATGTTAATATCGCCGATTTGGTGGTCATGAGTACGGCTCAAGCTAGTTCTACGATTGTGAATAGAAATGATGATTGCAGATTATCGATTATCGATTAACGATTTTTGATTTGTTGGAACGGTAAAAAAAGATTAACGATTGTTGATTAACGAGTTATGATTGTTGATTTTCTGGAATGATTTAAAAGATATAACATTAGAATAACTTAGAAACTCAGCATCTTAGAAACTTAGAAAATATTATTTACGTAAATTTAGCCTCAATAATTCTGTTTATCATATGATTAACAAAAGGCTCCTGATAAAAAATCTACTGGCTCACAATGATGAGAGCAGTTTTTATGACAAAAAGCGTCAATTGAATTTGCATACACGCGAAGGCAAGGCAAAGTTTCTAAAGCATATTTGCGCACTCTCCAATTCCAATCCGGCCAATAATTCTTATATAGTAGTTGGGGTCGAAGATCAAGATAATGAAATTGTAGGAGATGATTTCTTTGATGATAGTCGCATTCAGAATTTGGTTAATGCTTATCTCGAAAATCCACCTAAAATTCAGTACGAGAATATACCTTTTCCAAATTTACCCAAAGACAAAGTAGTGGGTTTGGTAACTATCAAGCCTAAGAAAAATGTTTCTTTTTTCAAAAAAGGAATTCATACCATTCCCGTCAATAGCGTTTTTGTTAGAGTAGGGAGTAATACGATGCCAACCGAAGAAAAGGTCGAAAAGAACTTTCAGAACACCGAAACTGTAATCGGAATCGAAAATCATTCGCGAAATAATATTCAGCACACTCTAGATGGCGTTTTTGATTTTATGAATTTCCGCCACAAAGACATGGCGCCAAAGTACAAGGTTTTCAAAGAATTATTTGTGATTTGTTGGGCTGGAATTCCAAAAGTAGTTCGCAACGTTCCGTATTTGTCTCGAGTAGATATTGAGTTAATCAACGAGCAAATTAAGTTGTTTTATTCCGCGCAAGATGTGGTTACGATTACCTACGACGAACATTCGTTTACCATTATTGAGTATGTACCTTTGGGGCTGAACGATCAAACGAGTTATTATCCATTAGAACAACAAAAAATCTATTTTTACGAAAACGGATATTACAAAATTGAAAGTGAAATGTTGTTTCAACCTCCCGAATTCAACAAAAAAATGCTTTTTCATATTTACAATTCCAACATTTCATTACTGAATAAATTAGAAAAGAGAGTAGTACTGACTCCTAGAGAACAAAAGGATTTAGAAAACCTACCTTCTACTTTTATGATTTGCTATCTCAATGGTTTTGACGATGCTAAAGAGAGGTTGGTAGACGCCAAAACGCTACTCAAACCTTTCCCGAAAATTTATTTATCCTTTAAGGAAGCGTTGCGAGTATTGCGAAAAATGAAATATGATGTGGGCTAAAACAAAATTATTTTAGCCACAGATTCTTGATTAAAGCTGTGGCCAAATAATTTCTAGTTCAAGCAGATTTATTTTTCTAATTCTAAAATCAAAACAGATTGTGGAGCAATGGAAATTTCGTTTTCTAATGAAATGGATTTGCCAGCTAGTACCTCTTTTCCAATTTTGAAATCTTTAATATTTTCGGCAAAACGGTTGGTTTTGATGTTTTGAGTAATCAGTCCGTTATTCATGATAACCATCACGGTTTTTTTATCAGTATATCTGAAGTAAACATAAATATTGTCCATCGGAATGTAATGCGTCATTTTTCCAAAATGTACCGCTTCATTGCTTTTGCGCCACTGAAACAATTTCGAACTAAAATCAAAATATTGTTGCTGCTCTGCAGTTCTTCCTTCATTGGTAAAAGCATTGTTGGTATCGCCTTTCCATCCACCTGGAAAATCTAATCGAATCGCTCCGTCACCCTTGTTTTTATCGCCCGCCATTCCAATTTCGGATCCGTAATAAATTTGTGGAATTCCACGAACCGTTGCCAGAAGGCTCATCGCCATAGCGTATTTTTTAAAGTCTTTTTTATAGATTTCGTTAAAGCGTTGGGTGTCGTGATTTTCGACAAAAGTTAGAATATTGTTTGGATTTGGATATAGAAAGTCATTGGCAAAGTTTTCATAGAATTTAATCAAACCGTTGCTCCATGAAGCTTCGTTTTCATCAAAAACTTTTGCCGTTGCATCCATAAGGGTAAAATCCATGACAGTTGGTAAATGGGAATTGTAGTTTTGAATAGCCGCAATTTTACTATCCTTTTGCCAATAAGCCATTTGCGCTTGGTCTTGCATCCAAACTTCACCTACAATATTAAAATTGGGATATTCATTGGTGATGGCTTTAGTCCATTTGGCGATTCCTACTTTGTCATTATACGAATACGTATCTACACGAAAACCATCCAAATCGGCAGATTCTATCCACCAAATTGCATTTTGAATCAAATAATTCAATACCAAAGGATGGGACTGATTTAAGTCGGGCATGGATTTTACAAACCAGCCATCGGCACATAATTTGGCATCAATCTTAGAGGCATTGGGATCGAACTGAGTCGTCATTCGGTAATTCGTTTGTGCATAACCTGGAAATTGATGTATCCAATCATAAGTTGGCAAATCTTTAATCATCCAATGTTCGGCTCCCCAATGGTTGGTCACATAATCCATGACTAGCTTCATGTCTTTTTTATGTAACTCATTCGATAACCTATAGTAATCTTCATTGGATCCGTAACGTGGGTCGATTTGGTACACATCCGATTGTCCGTAGCCGTGATACGAACCTTGTGCATCATTATCTTCGCACAAGGGTGTGGACCAAACCGTCGTGGCTCCCAGTTCTTGGATATAATTTAGATTTTGGATAATTCCTTCAATATCGCCGCCGTGTCTTCCGCTAGAAAGACTTCTGTTGGCTTTTTCGAATACTTTATTATCATTGTCATTTTTTGGGTTTCCGTTTGCAAAACGATCCGGCATTAACAAATACATCAAGTCTGAAGCATCAAAACTTTTGCGTAAAGCAGAATTTTCTCTTCGCTCCTTCAGCACATATTTTTGTGTAATAGACTGTTTTTTCTTTTTCGAAAAAGAAAATTGAACTTCTTGAGCCTTGACATTTTTGGTGTCGATTGTTACAAAAAGGTAATTTTGATTCTTTGTTTTTTTGACTTCAATGATGCGAATGTCATTGGAAACACTAACTTCCTTTTCGGCTATATTTTTGCCATAAAATAAAATCTGAAGTTCCGAATTTTTCATGCCCGCATACCAATAAGGAGGTTCTACTCTTTGGATTTGGGCATGAGAATTCCAGGATAGTATTGCTACTAAAGTTATGAAAATACTTTTTTTAATATACTGTTGTATGGATTTCAAATTGTTGATTTTTAGTTTTTCACCAGTTTTACTATGGTTGTTTGACCTAGATTGTTTTGAGTTTTTACTAAATAAATTCCAGCAGGAATAGTAGTGATCGAAAACGCATGATTTTCGTTAAAGTCTCCTTCAAAATGAAGTATTTCTTTTCCTGTTAAGTCGTAAATAGACACTTGATCAACAGTTTTATTCAGTTTAAAAAACGAATGAGCAGGATTTGGATATAGTATGATATCTAAATCATTTGCAAATTTTTCAGTGCTTAATGCAACGGAGTTTTTGTTTCCGTAAATTTTAAATTGACCAGCTGAAACACTAATTTGATCTGCAGTAGTATTAACATTGATAGAAGTATTGTCCATCAAGTTGTACCAAGTTCCAGTGTATGGAAATCCTGCAGTCATGTTTTGGGTAGTGACATCAAAATTGGCCAAAATAATCACATCTTTAAGTTCGCTAGAAGCTAATGAAGAGTTGGTAATCTTGATGTTCTGTGTCAATGAAGCGCTATTATTAATTGTTGCGGTTCCTAGAAAAACAGGTTCAGTAGTTTTTAAAGCAATCATTTTAGCCCAATCGTTATAAATTTTTGCTCTTGAATTGACTGCTAACCAATTTTCAACCCATTGTGGTTGTGGTTTGGTGTCTAGTTTGCAGTCACCTGCAGTTGCGTCACCTGCAGTATTGACTGTCCCGTTGTTACAAGTATATATGGATTCATGCATTCCTAATTCTCCAAAATGCCAAATCATTTTTGGTCCAGGAACCAACAAAGAAACCGCTCCAATTGCCGACATTCTTGATAAGGCAACATCTAGTGTTTTTACATTATGAGCTGAATTAGCACTGTTACCGTATTGCAGGTTTTTGTACATCAAACGTTCTTCATCATGACTTTCGGCATAACCTATTAATCGGTTTGAATTAAAACCGCGACTAGCACTGGTCATATTAGAGATATTGGCTTGGTATCCCATTGATAATTCATTGTAATTGTCGGTCATTTTTCCCCACATCATAATTCCTTTGCTTGGTGTTTCATTGATTTTATAATTTGCCCATTGTTGTTCTTCGTTATTGGTTCCCAAATGTTCGAAAATAGTGTAATGAGTTGGATCTAAGTTCCAAGAATAGTCAGCGTATTTTTTTAAAACGGCTACTCTGTCTGGTTGGTAATTATTGGTACAAGCATCTTGACCACCAGAAACATTTGATGGGCAATTTTGCGTAAATCCTTTGGTTAAATCCCATCTAAAACCATCAATTTTATATTCTTGAACCCATTGTTTGATGACTCTTTCTACATAATATTGTGTTCTTGGTAATTGGTGGTTGAAGTCGTTCCCTACATTATAACTGTGTCTTGCATCGGTGTTAAAATAAGGATTTTCAGTAGTTGGAGAACCCCAACCATCTCCATCAGGATCGTTCATCCACATTCTAACCATTGGGTTGCGTCCAAATGCGTGATTCAAAGCCACATCAAGAATAACCGCAATTCCGTTTTGATGACATACATCTACAAATTCTTTAAACTTATCTGAAGTTCCATAATATTTGTCCAAAGCCATATGAAAAGACGTATTATAACCCCAGCTTTCATTGCCTTCAAATTCCATTATAGGAAGTAATTCGATAGCATTAATCTTTAGATTTTTGAAATAATCAATCTTGTTGATGAGGTCTTGAAAGTTTCTATTGGAATCAAAATCACGTACCAGTACTTCATAAACTACTAATTTTTCTTTTTCAGGTTTTACAAAGTTGGTGGTTGCAGTACTCCAAGCATAAGTAGTTTGTCCTGTTTGCAAAACGGTTACTTCGCGCTCTTGTCCTACTGGGTAAGCAGGTAAATTTGGATATGATGCACTTGGAATCGAAGGGTCATCAAAAGGAGAAAGCACCAGAGTAGAATAAGGGTCAGCTGTTTTTACAAGTGCAGGCGAGTTGGCAATAGGTGTTGTTTCTCCCACCCAATATTGATAGGTGTAATTTGTACCAGAAGTCAAACCTGATAACGCTAACCAAAATTTCCCAGTAGTTGGATCTTTTTTCATGGCATAAGGCGAAGTTGGTTTCCAATCATTGAAGCTTCCTGCAACGTAAATAAAATCTTTTAATGGGGCATCCAAAACTAAAGTAGCTTTGGTCGCATCCGAAGGATTATAATTGATTCCATCTTCAAGTCCGCTTGGCATTGTTTCAGAAACAGCTCCAGGATTGACAATCGCAGCAAATTTCTTAGTAATAGTTGTGCTACCGTTAACTACTATTAGTTCATAGTTTTGGTTAGCAGTAAGATTGGTATGAGTATAACTGTAATTTGCAGTTGAAGCATTCGAATTAACAGTTACGCCATTTGATTTTAAAGTATAACTAGCATTTCCTCCAGTGTTATTTGCCGAAATAGTAAAATTTCCGCCAGAGTTTATGATGGTCGAGCTGTTTTCAACGGGTGTGTTTAATGTTAATTGGAATGCACCAACATTAAAATAAGTATCAGCCGTTTGTACATTTCCAGCGCTATTTCTAAGTACGACACATATTTCGGTAATCGAACTAGAAGTTGGTACTCCAAAATAAGCAAACAAATCAGGGGTAAGGTCTAGTTTATAATTTGTTCCAGAAACTAAGGTCAATGTAGGTTGAGTGGTATTATTTCCCCAACTTCCTTTTACATTTTGCCATTGATCACCATCAACAGTGAGTCCGATATGTGCATAAATAGTTCCCGTTTCACTTGATAGCGGAGTCCCCGTTTTGTTAAAATTTAAGGTTACTATTCCTGTTGCAATTGCAGGAGATGGGGTAGTGGTAGATTGAGCAAAAGATATAGTGGTTATTAGAAAAAGGAAGGGTATGAGTAAAAATTTCTTCATGGTTTATTGGTTTTTTTGGTTGGTGAAACACCATTTAACTTTTAAATGTACGGGTCTATGGTTACTACTATTGTCAGGTTGAGCCCCTCAATTGTTGCCTAGGACAGGTTACATCTTGAACAGTAGAACTAAATAATCTCGACTTCGCTCGATTTGACAAAACGCAAAACAGTAAATAAAATAAGAAAATAGTAAAATAGTAAAATAAAGGGCTATCTAGTTGATAGCCCCATATTGAGAATTAGTAAGCTTTTTAATTATTCTTGATTTGGGAACATCATGTAGCTGCCATCTAAATCATTGAATAAGATTTTATATTTAGAACGTGCTACTGGAATGTCTCCACCACCACTTATACTTGAGAAAGCAGTATCTCCACCCCAGCTTTTATCCCAGGCATTGTTAGCTCTAAATTTTCCTTTACCGTCAAAAAGAGTAACTTTTAATGTCCAGATATGAGAATCGAAAGTAGATCTAGTCATCTCAGTGTCATCACCAGCCCATCCAGCATCATTTCCAGTTCTTGAAGAGCCCAAGAATCCAATTCTTGCGTAGTTAGTCGCTGTAGTAGCATCATAAGCAACTAATGTATAAGTCAAAGTTGTTGTATTCATAGTGAAAGTGTAGTGTCCTGCCGTAGCGATTTCAAAACTAGCTGGATCTGGATCAGCTTCTGTAGCTCTTGCAACGATTGTTCCACCAGCACCTTTACCGTACATTGGTGTCCATTTTCCTAGAGTGGAAATTAATTTGAATGCACCTGCTTTAAAGTAACCCGTGAATTTGTATTCTTTAGGATTGGTTCCACTTCTAAATAATGGTTGGTTGTCTTTATTATTATCCCAACCCGCTACTGAAGCATCACCTACTAAATACCAATCGGTAAAAGGATAAGCAATCAATCCTGAATAAGCGTTGATACTAATGGTAATTAGTGATTCAGAGGTCATTGGAACTCCACCAGAAACAGATGACATTACTTTTACATCGAATTGTTTGGCTATTCCAGGAACAGCTCCTAGCTCAATAGCGGCTTGATTTAAGTTTTTAACAAGAACTGCTGCTTGAGTAGCATCGCTAGTTTTTATTAATGTTTGTGGAGTTTTGAAATCACCACCGGAAACATCCATTACTAAAGTATATTCTACAACAACTGATTCAGAGTATTTTGCGGCTTTCCATACAAAACGGTCTGCGTCATTATTGGCATTGTCTTCTATTAATTCATATTGCTTGCCAGTTGAAGGAGCATTCATTTCTGGAGTTGATATTTTTTCAACTAAGGGTCTGTTTTCTACATCATCAGCAGTACATGAAACTGCTAGTACGCTAATAAAAGCGATTAAGATTTTGTGTAAGTTTTTCATTTTATAATTTTTTTTGGTGGTTAGTTAGTATCCTGGGTTTTGTTTTAATGTTGGGTTTGCTTGGATTGTTTTAGCAGGAATAGGCATTAGATCTCTAAAGGATGCAGTTGCAGCACCGCTTTGAGTCCCACCTTTCCATTCCCAAATTTTATCTCCTCCAGTGAATTTTCCAAAACGAATTAGATCCGTTCTACGGTGGCATTCCCAAAATAATTCACGACCTCTTTCTTCCAAAATAAAATTAAGATTCATGTTTGCAGCTACAATTGTTGAAGCACTAGCTCTATCTCTTAATTTGTTGATGTACCCAACTGCAGTAGTCATATTGGCATCAGCCGCACCACGTACAGCACATTCAGCATACATTAAATACACATCTGATAAGCGGAACATAGGGAAATCTGTATCAGGAATATCGTTACGTTGCGCTGCAGTGCCGTCAGAATTAACATTGGTGTATTTGGTTACCGCATATCCGTTGGTAAAGGTTCCTACATTGGCAATGCTTAAAGTTTGACCAGGAGTGTAAGCACTAAGTCTCTTGTCAGACCATACTTTTTGTTTCCCTAAGCTTACAGGTTTATTTTGTCCTGAAGGAGCAGAAACTTCAACACCATTTAAACTAATTTTTCCTGTAGATAAATTAAATAAGTAGGTTTTGTTATTATCAAAACCTGCATCACCTTCAACTTTATCGTTTGAATCAAAAGCTTTACCATCTTTATTAACTAAAATACCTGTTTGAGCAGCTAAATTTTTATTTTTTGTTTGAAAAAAATCAAATTCACCTGTAGGAGTTCCAAAACTAGAAACAAATTCACTTCTTGTTCTGATCCCTTGCCATCCACCATTCATTCCTTGAGCAGCAGCATCCATCGTTCCTCCAATAGAGGCATGAAGAATAAAACTCATTCCTCCACCTGTTGCTCGAATTGCGTTTCCGTCACTTACTACAGGAAAAATGAATTCGCTTTGTGCACCATTTCTATTATTATCTGCAGAGAATAAATGTTTGTAAGGAACATTAGCAAAAGTGTATGCTGAATTGGTAATGATGTCTGTACTTAATTTAGCGGCGTCATTAAATCTTTCAGTTCCTGTATAAACTTTAGCGTTCAAATATATTTTAGCTAATAAAAATTTAGCAGCTGTTTTATCAATTCTTCCGTATTCATTAGCTTTTGAAGCGACCAAACTATTATCAAGGTCTTTCAATTCACTTTCGATATAAGCAAAAACTTCAGCTCTTGATTTTTGTTCTGGGTAAAAGAAACCTACAGGGTCGTTTTCAGTTGTAATTGGCACATTACCAAATAAGTCCATTAAATTCACATAAGAGAAAGCTCTTAAAAAACGGGCTTCAGCTCTAAATTTAGCAATGTCAGCTTTTAGATTGGCATCAACGCCACGAGCAGTTAATTTGTCATCAGCGGTTTGTCTTAAAAACTCATTGGCTAAACTGATTTCATAAAAAGCCCTTGAATACGTACCATATAAAAACTCATTAGCCGGGGCCCAAGTTTGAGAGTTTAAGGTTGGTAATGTTCCATCACCCCAAGCAATAATCGCTTCATCTGTAGTGAATTCTTGCATTACAAAAAGCAAACGCAAGTAGCTACTAAAATCTCCTCCAATTCCAGAAATATCTGCTTTTCCATCTCCGTCATTACCACCTACATATAATCCAGCATATAATTTGGCTAATACTTGTTTGTAGGAAGCGGGGTCTTTAAAGAACGTTTCCGAAAGAAATTCATCGTCATCTTTTGGTGTTACGTCTAAGTCGCTCGTACACGAGCTAAAGGTCATACTCATTCCTAAAATCATTAGGAAGAAATAAGATATATATTTAAATGATGTTTTCATTTTGTCTAATTTTTAAATTATTATTTTCAACCTGTTATTTAGAAACTTGCATTTACACCAAATAAGAAAGTTCTTGCTCTAGGGTAGACATTACCGTCAATACCGTTGAATTTCTCAGGATCTAAGCCATCATATTTAGTCAATGTCAAAACATTTTGAACTCCTAAATTGAATCTTAAAGTGGCTACTTTTAGTAATGATTTGTTTAAAGTGTAGCCCACCGTCACGTTGTCTAATTTGATGAAAGAAGCTTCTTTAACAAAATAATTCGATAAATAACGTTGTGTACCATTGTCTTCAAAGGTGAATCCAGTGTTGTTATAATCAGTACTTATATTAGATAAATCCGTATCTCTTCTTAATCCAGCAAGCAAATACCCTTTGTCAGAACTTACGTTGTCAAAAATGTAATTTCCTAAGCTTGCTCTCCAGTTCATGGTGAAATCAAAATTCTTGTAGTTTACAGTAGAGAACAATCCAAAAGTATAATCAGGAGCTGCTTTGTGAAATTTGTAACGATCTCCATCATCAATTTTACCATCTTCATTTCTATCTACATATGCACCTTGAATAGGTCTTTGATTGGCATCATATAACTGTTCGAAAACAAAAAACGAGTTTGGTGAAGAATTTACAGCATTCATCTGTATTTTATTATTGGCACCTCCTGTAATATCTCCAACAGCATATCCTGTAAACCCAGGAACAGTTGCACCTAAATCTGTGATTTTTTGGTTGATATGAGTAACATTAAAAGCTAGATTCCAAGTTAATTTTTCGGTCTTAATAATATCCGATTCGATGCTGAATTCAAGTCCTTTTGTTCTTAAAGTTCCAATATTATTAAAACCTTGATTTCTTAAATTGGCACCATCAGGAACCAATACATCTGCTAATAAGTCGCTTGATTTTTTGTCGAAATAGTTGATAGATCCCGTAATTCTATTGTTGAAGAAGCCGTAGTCCATCCCTACATTCATTTCTGATAACTCTTCCCATTTAATGTTTTGGTTGTATCCTTCTGGTCTTGCTGTAGCATAAACCGTGTTCCCAAAAACATATTGAGTATTTACAGAACCTAAAGTTACTCTTCTCAAATAATCATAAGAAGCCGAGATATCTTGTTGACCAGTTGTTCCGTAACCAAATCTTAATTTTAAACCTGAAAGCGTTTCATTATCTTTCAAGAAAGATTCTTCGGCAATATTCCATGCTAGAGCTGCTCCTGCAAAATTGCCCCATCTGTTTTCTTTTGAAAAACGAGAAGTTCCATCTCTTCTATAGTTTAAAGTCAATAAATAACGGCTGTCATATCCTAAGTTCAAACGTCCAAAATAGGATTGTAAGTTGATGTCCGGATCTGTTGTTACATCTTCATTAGGCGTAGGTTGTCTAGTTTCCCCCGTTTCATATTTTACTTTTTGAAACAATTGGTAGTTATAACCAGCAGTTACATCTATGTTAAGCCCTCCAATAGCTTTAGAATAGTTCAAATAGGTATTTAAGTTTTTGTTTTGAAGGCCATCAGTATAGCTAGAATAGTTTCCTACATTCGTCCAGTTTCCTTCACTAAAAGGTGTTGCTTGATACCCTAGGGCACTTAGATTACTTACTTCTGTAAATCCGCTACTGTCAAATCTATCGATTCCGGCTTCAGCCACCACTCTCAAATCTTCAAAGAAATGAAGCTTATAATCTAATCGTACATTTCCCCATTTTCTAGTTGAGGTTGCTCTTCTTTCATCTTGATTTAGTCTAGCTACAGGGTTTCTAGCTGGTAGTAAAGGTAAATTTCCGTTGGCTTCTAGCCATTCGAAATAACCTCCATAACGAGAACCTTCTTGGTAAACCGATTGGGTTGGGTCGAATCCAATAGCACTACCGATTACGGCATTTTCATCTTGGAAACGATTTTTACCAAAAGATAAATTTCCGCTAATGTCAATTTTTAAATGTTTGTCAAATAACACGGGGTTGATAGCAACCGAAGTTGTTGTTCTTTCAAAACTAGTGTTTTTCAAAATCCCAGGATTGTCCACATTACCTACTGATAAACGCACGGGTACTTTGTCAAACAAAGCGCCACTAACTGAAATATTATTGTTAACCGTTAATGCTGTTTGGAAAATTTGGTCTTGCCAATTAGTGTTGGCAGTTCCTAATAATGCTTTTTGCGCAACAGATCCTTTTTCGTTTACCAAAGCTCTGTATTGGTCGGCACTCAAAACATCCACTGTGTTGGCAACTGTATTCACACCCACTTGAGAGCTGAAATTTACTTTTATACGACCTTTGCTTCCTTTTTTAGTAGTGATCACAATCACACCATTGGCAGCACGAGAGCCATAAATCGCTGCTGCTGAGGCATCTTTCAATACGGTAAAAGATTCAATGTCATTAGGGTCAATAGTAGATAAAATACTTGTTGAACCAGAAGGAACAGCGTTGCTCAATGGTAAACCGTCCAAAATAATTAAAGGGTCATTAGAAGCATTCAATGAAGATCCTCCACGAATACGAATATCTGCTTTGGCACCAGGAGATCCTCCTCCTGTAACGTTCACACCAGAGATACGACCGCTAATTAAACTTTCAGGAGTAACGTTTTGTCCTTTGTTGAATTCCTTAGCAGAAATTTGAGAAACAGAACCTGTTGCGTCTTTTTTCTTTACTGTTCCATATCCTACTTGAACAATGACTTCTAGTAGTTCATTAGAATTCTCCGTAAGTGTAATTTTTAAATTTTGACTTGTAGGACTCACTTCTTTGGTATTAAATCCAATAAACGAAATGATAATTATAGGTGATTTTACAGTACTTAACGGCAAAGTAAATTTTCCGTTTACATCTGTAATTGTTCCAATATTGGTGCCTTTTATAGCGATACTTGCGCCAATTAAGGTTTCTCCTTTTTGATTCATGACAACGCCCGAGACATTTTTAATTGTTGTTTGGGCAATCATGCTAGGCATAATAAACAGTATACTGCATAAAAGAAGAATGCAATGCATGCTTTTTTTCATTTGTACCATAATTCGTGGTTTTTGTGGTTGTTAGAAATTTTGTTTTTGGGAAGTCTAAAATGGCTTGAATAATTCTATTATTAGCCTTTCAGATTTCATTAATGTAAAGTTATCTGGATTAAAGAATGACTTTTTTTAAAACAATCAAAAAGTAGTTGGGTTTTTAATATTTAACAAAAAAACCCTTGTTTTACAGTACTTTGTGATTTTTTATGTAAAAAAAAAGTAGTGATTGTGTAGTTTGAAAACTCTTTTTAAGTTGTTTTATTAAATAAATGATTTAACGAACGTTAATCATGAACCATCCAAAAGAACTACTATTAATTTAGTGATTTCTTGATGGATTTCATAATTATCAACGCTATTTCACTTCGATAATGCTGATGGCATACCCTCCTGCAGGAACTGAAAATTGAGTTAATTTTGATTTATTAGTGACTTTCATTTTTCGAATAGTGTAGGCTTGTGGGTTGGTTTTGTAATTGGCATCGGTAGCATCTGCATAAATAGTTGCTATGTATTTTTTTCCTTTCTCTAAGAAATCAAATTTAATGGTAGAAGTACGTTGTGTATTTCCATTTACATTCCCTACAAACCAATTGTTGTTTCCTTTGGCTTTTCTAGCGACAGTTAAATATTCGCCTGGTTCTGCCTCTAAATATTTACTGTCATCCCAATCAATTGCTACGTCTTTTATAAACTGAAAAGCATCTAGAAAGCGATTGTAATTTTCTGGTAAATCGGCAGCCATTTGCAAAGGGCTGTACATGGTCACATACAATGCCAATTGATTGGCCAAAGTACTATTCAGATGAGAGGTGTTCTCCGGATTTAATTTACTGATATTCATTTCAAAAATCCCTGGAGTGTAATCCATCGGTCCACCTACCAAACGAGTAAAAGGCAAGATCGTAACGTGATTTGGATTGTTACCTCCAAAAGATTGGTATTCTGTTCCTCTAGCCGATTCATTCCCAATTAAGTTAGGATAGGTTCTAGAAATTCCAGTAGGGCGAACTGCTTCATGGGCATTGACCATAATTTTGTAATCAGCTGCTTTTTCAATCGCATATTGGTAATGGTTGATGATCCATTGGCTGTAATGGTTTTCGCCTCTTGGCAAAATGTTCCCTACATAACCACTTTTTACAGCATCATACCCATTGTCTTTCATGAATTGGTACGCTTTGTCTATATGGCGTTCGTAGTTACGAGTAGAACCCGAAGTTTCATGATGCATAATCATTTTTACTCCTTTTGATTTGGCGTAAGCCTGAATCCCTTTTACATCAAAGTCTGGGTAAGGTGTTACAAAGTCAAACACATAATCTTTTGAATGCCCAAACCAATCTTCCCAACCTGTATTCCAACCTTCGACAAGAACAGCATCAAAGCCATGTAATGCAGCAAAATCAATATATTTTTTTACGTTCTCATTGTTTGCTCCATGTTTTCCATTTGGTTTTGCTTTCGAATAATCTGAAACACCTAGTTCTACAGAAGTGAAATCGTCGGTATAAGCCCAACTGCTTTTTCCTGTAATCATTTCCCACCAAACACCGATATATTTAACGGGTTTAATCCATGAAGTGTCTTCTATTTTACAAGGGTCGTTAAGGTTCAAAGTCATTTTGGAAGCTAAAATTTCTCTGGCATCATCACTGACGATGATGGTACGCCAAGGCGATTTCCCTGGGGCTTGAATGTATCCTTTATCCCCATTAGCATCAGGTGTTAACCAAGACTCAAAAATCATGTTTTTGTCATCCAAATTCAAATGCATACAGGAGTAATCGATTAGGGCAGCTTCATGTAAATTGATGTACAAGCCATTATCCGCTTTCAACATTAAAGAAGTCTGAACTCCAGTTGGCGAAAATGATTTTTGTGATACATTGTCAGTAGTCGCTTTTTTAGTAAGTCCTCTAATTTCAGATAATTTAGAAGTAGTGTAGTCGTATTCTTGAGTGTCATAATCTCCAGGAAGCCAAAAAGCAGTATGATCTCCAGCCATAGCAAATTGCGTTCTCTCTTCTTTGATGACAAAGTAGGTCAGGTTTTTTTGCGAAGGAAATTCGTAGCGAAATCCAAGTCCGTCATCAAACAAGCGAAAACGAATCACTAATTTTCTGTCGGTTCCTTTTTGATTTAAAGTGACCGCTAATTCGTTGTATTGGTTTTGAATAGTAGCCCATTCTCCCCAAACTGGTGTCCAGCTTTCGTTGAAAGTAGTTGTTTTAGTTTCGATGATACTAAAGTCATTCAATAATGATTTAGCATCATTTTTTAGTTCCAATCCTAGTTTACTGGTTTTGATTACCGCTTTGTCTTTGTAATTTAGGATATACGTTGGTGTTCCATCTTTTTGCAAAGTGAACTCCATTTGTAGTTTTTGATTGGGAGACTTTAATTGTTGTCCGATTGCGATAGGAATTAAGGCAAGCCAGACTAAGGTGGTTAATAGAAAGTACTTCATTATGGTTTAGTTAATGTATTAATAAATTGCTTTAGAAATCTTCAATAACCCAAATTTAGATTGATTTTCGCCGCCCTTTTATTATTAAACGGATTTGGTAGTGAATGTAGTAGTGTTGTCGTTGTAATCTATTGCAGGCAAAGGGATTGATTTTATTTTTGAACAAAAAAAAGTAGTAGTTCTGTAGTGTGAAAAAGCTCGTTTTATGCTCAAAAAGAGAATAAAACGAGCTTTTTAAAAAATGAGAAATAATTATTTATTGGTTCCAATGCGCATAACATTGACTTCAAATTCATCGCGAGGTCCTAAAGCTTTGTTTCTTAATTTGGTCCTGTAGTTGTAAATAGTTGATAAAGAATAACGCAAAAATTCGGAGATTTTAACGCTATCTGAAATTCCCAAACGTATCAAAGCAAAGATTCGTAATTCAGTATTCATTAATTCTCCCGCTTTTAGTTTAATATCTTCTTTGTCGGTCAGTAGATTACTAAATTCTTCAATGAAATTTGGAAAAAGCAACAAGAAAGTTTTGTCAAAATTATTATGGAACTCTCTTAATTCAACCTCTATAAAATCCTGGGACTTTATTACTTGAGCCAGTTCTTTTGTTTTACCACTTGAAAGTATAATATTCAATTTTCGTCGGTAACCATCTAATTTGCTGATATAGGTCGAACATTGATCCATATAGCGACCTATGTAAATTTCTTTAACGAGGTTGGCTTCTTTTAAAGTTGTATTGGTTTCGTTTAGTTTTTCGTTAATTATTTTTAGTTCTTGGTTTAACTCTATTGACTGTTTGTTGGCAATACTAATGACTCTTTTTGCTCTGGCTAATTTTTTTATTTGTTTAAAAAATAAAAATAAAATAGCTAGGAGAATAAGGGAGAGTACACTAGCACTTACTAGGAACAAAACAAGTTGATTGTGATTGGTCTCATTTTGTTTTTCATAGGCTTCGTTGATGATGGGCATCATCCGGGAGATTTCATAAGTTCTTAAACGAGCATTACAAAATAGCGCATCTTCTAAGGAGCGTTTGATGTAGGTATATGAACGGTCAATGTCTCCTTCTTTGTATAAAAGAAAAGCAAGGGCGCGTAACGAAATGTATTCTTTCTTTTCTAAACGTAAATCAGAAATGGCAGAGATGATGAGCCATTTTTTTTCAAGTTCATAGTCTTTCTTATGTTGATAGGTTTGGGAAATTAAATAGGCAACAACCGCTTGATCGGTATCGGTATCACTCATTTTAGGAAAATAATTGAGTAACAAATCGAGGTTCTCTTGGTATTTTCCGCTATCAATAAGTTGATTGGATTTGGTGAAAAGATGTGATTTTGATTCAACGGGATAGAATTTCAGAATGGAATCACTATACTGTTTTCGTAATAAGATATACTTGTTTTTTTCTTCAGCCGAAGCGGCATAATAGGACATGGAAAGGTACAAAGAACTACTTACTCCAAAATAGGTTCCTTTGATTTTCGGAGTTGATTGAATGTCAATTTTGTTTAGAATATCGGTAGCTTCCTTATACATCCCCAATGTTTCCATTATGGAAGCGAGATTCAATTTGGCCGTATTAATTTTGGTTACATCTTTTAATTGATTTGCAATTCTTAAATTTTTTCTTGCGTAACTTAAAGCTGAGTCTGATTGATAAAAACGATACTCTCCATAAAGCTTACCGTAAATCGCATATTTTTGAACATTTGTAGAAGTGTATTTTAATAGCTCATTGAGCTTGTTAATTTCTGCTTCTTTTTTGGCTCGATATTTTTGACTGTTATCAATAGTTGCATCTAATTCATTCAGTAAAGAGTCAATTTTAGTTTGAGGAAAAAGAAATATTGGAAAAAAGATAATAATGACAAGAGTCCAAAATTTATGCATTTGATGGTATTTTAATTATTGCTAATTTAATTAAAATTTAACGTATAGGCATGTAATAAGTATTTAAATAAATGAAATTTTATT
Organism: Flavobacterium ovatum; assembly: GCF_040703125.1. NCBI lineage: Bacteria > Pseudomonadati > Bacteroidota > Flavobacteriia > Flavobacteriales > Flavobacteriaceae > Flavobacterium > Flavobacterium ovatum. Next base: position 687,390 of record NZ_CP160035.1, on the reverse strand, counting down.
TAAAATTCAGGTCCTTGTCTTAATGATTTATTGGTTTCATGATTTTGCGTAAAGTTAGTCTGCAGCTTCAAAAGAAACAATCACCAAAAGCAGGTGTTTTTTTACTTTCATTTTGTGTTGTTTAAATAGTGAATTGTGTAATGAAGTTTTATGTTGATTAGGATCTTTTGTTTCTTTTTCAAAAAAAGTAATAAAATAAACGTCCAACATCACTCTTTTTCTTATTTTTATAAAAATGTGGAGAAGTACCGTTTGTAATTAAGATTTAGATATACCAATGAGAACATTAGTAATAGGAGATATTCATGGAGGTTTGCGTGCCTTGCACCAAGTTATAGAAAGAGCAAATGTCACTCAAAATGATACCTTGATATTTCTCGGGGATTATGTAGATGGCTGGAGTCAAGCCCCCCAAGTTATTGACTATTTGATAGCGTTAAAATCAACAAATAATTGTGTTTTTATCAGAGGAAATCATGACGAGTTGTTATTGCATTGGCTCAAAGACGGAAAAGATAACGAACTTTGGTACGAACACGGAGGCGAAGCTACTGCGCTAGCGTATGAGGAAGTTGATAAAGTACGGAAACAATTGCACATTGATTTTTTACTTTCATTAGAGGATTATTATTTGGATGAAAAAAACCGATTGTTTGTTCATGCAGGTTTTACTAATATGAACGGAATACGTTATGAGTATTTTGCTAAAGCGTTTTACTGGGATAGAACTTTGTGGGAAACGGCTTTGTCGTTAAATCCAACCCTAAAACCGAATGATTTATTATATCCAAAAAGATTAACCTTGTACAATGAAATATATATAGGTCATACTCCAGTAACCCGAATTAACAAAACAGTTCCTGTACAAAAAGCCTGTGTTTGGAATATTGATACGGGAGCCGCTTTTAAAGGGCCTTTGACGATTATGGATGTGGATACTAAGAGTTTTTGGCAAAGTGAACCATTAAATCAATTATATTTTGGGGAAAAAGGTAGGAATTAGAATTATTGTTTAGATTTGTGAGTGTATTATTAACTAATATGAAAATTATGAAAAAGATTTTTACTTTATTATTATTGTCAACTGCTTTTTTTATGAATGCTCAAGCGTTTAAAGGTAAAGGAGATACAAAATTTGATGTTGCTGCTAATATTCAAGAAAGGGGCTCTGGTATTCGTTTGTCTACGGATTTCGGATTAGGAGCAAATATGTCTTTTGGTTTCGTAACTTCTTATTTACTCTCTGTGAGTGAAAATGGACTAGGTGAAAAACCTAATTTTGGTGATCGGTTTGATGCTAAAGTTCGCTTCAATGCAAACATAGGAAATGTATTGAGTTTAGATCCTAAATGGGATGTCTATCCTGGTTTAGATTTGAGTTTGAAAAATTTTGGAGCCCATTTAGGTACTCGTTATTTTTTCTCAGATGGTTTTGGGATATTTAGCGAAATAGGAATTCCTATTGCTAAATACGATCCAACAACTTTTGGGTTTCAAAATTTAAACAATCAATTTGTGTTTAATATAGGGTTGTCATTTAATTTGTAAATGTACACTAACAACATAAAAAAAGGCAATTGATTCGTTTCAATTGCCTTTTTTTATAAAATTCTGTGAGCTTATACTAAACAAATTTATAATTTAATTCAAAATTTTCAGGTATAATAGGTATTAATCTAAATCAAATTTTATCCCTTGTGACAATGGCAAACTTGTGGTGTAGTTAATCGTATTGGTTTGTCGCCGCATATAGACTTTCCAAGCGTCAGAACCAGATTCTCTTCCGCCTCCTGTTTCTTTTTCACCACCAAAAGCACCCCCAATTTCAGCACCAGAAGTTCCAATGTTGACATTGGAAATTCCGCAATCAGAACCTGCTACAGATAAGAACAATTCTGCTTCACGAAGGTTGTTAGTCATAATGGCTGAGGATAATCCTTGAGCAACTCCGTTTTGTAGTGCAATAGCATTTTCTAAAGTACCACTGTATTTTATTAAATAAAGAATAGGAGCAAATGTTTCAGATTGAACAATTTCAAAACTATTTTCTACTTCTGCAATGGCGGGTTGCACATAACAACCACTTTCGTATCCTTCGCCAGTAAGTACACCGCCAGGGACGATTAGTTTTCCTCCTTCGGTAATTATTTTTTCTAAAGCTTGTTGGTATTGAGTTACTGATTTTTTATCGATTATTGGACCAACATGATTATTTTCGTCTAACGGATTTCCTATTCGGATTTGTTTGTAAGCACTAGTTAAAGCTTGTTTTACTGTGTCATAGATACTTTCATGAATAATTAATCGTCGGGTGGAGGTACAGCGTTGGCCTGCGGTTCCTACCGCGCCAAAAACAGCGCCAATAATTGTCATTTTAATATCCGCATCTGGAGTAACGATGATGGCATTGTTACCTCCTAATTCTAATAATGTTTTCCCCAATCTAGCGGCAACGGTTTGTGCAACTATTTTTCCCATTCGGGTTGAGCCTGTAGCGGAAATTAATGGAATCCTAGCGTCTTTTGTCATCATTTCGGCCACGGTAGCCTCTCCGTTAATCAGGCAAGAGATACCTTCGGGTAGGTTGTTTTCTTTTAAAACTTCGGCAATGATGTTTTGGCAAGCAATTCCGCAAAGGGGCGTTTTTTCTGAGGGTTTCCAAATGCAAACATCTCCACAAATCCATGCCAAAGCAGTATTCCAAGCCCAAACGGCAACGGGGAAGTTGAAGGCGGAAATAATACCAACAATTCCTAGTGAGTGATATTGCTCATACATGCGGTGGCCAGGACGTTCGGAATGCATGGTGAGTCCGTGTAGTTGGCGCGAAAGTCCTACGGCAAAATCACAGATATCGATCATTTCTTGAACTTCGCCATAGCCTTCTTGGAGGGATTTCCCCATTTCATAAGAAACCAGTTTTCCTAAAGCTTCTTTGTTTTGACGGAGTTTATCTCCAAACTGTCTAACGTATTCGCCTCGTTTGGGAGCGGGTATTCGTCTAAAAGTTTGGAAAGACTGGGTTGCGGCTTGCATTACTTTTTGATACTCTTCTGGAGTTGTTATGCTTACTTTGGCAATCAATTGACCGTCAACTGGAGAGTAGCTTTCTAGGACTTCTCCGGAGGCAAAATATTGGTTTCCTGTTGAGGTTCCCGCATTGATATCGTGTACTCCTAATTGTTTTAAGGCTTGTTCTATTCCGAATTTTTGGGCTATTGTAGTCATATTTTTTAATAAGAAGGTTGATGGGAGCAGTTCTTTAGTCCCGGTAGTAGCGGTAGCCCCGACTTAAAAATGCTCTTTTTTACGGGAGCTACAGAGCGACCATCCCGACGTTTCGGGAGAAGCTCCTGTAGCGACCTAGTAAAAAATGCGTTTTGAAGGAGGACTAAAGCGTCCCGAAGCGTCGGGAGCGGGAATTGGCTCCTTAAAATATTATATAAATCTAGGGTCGGTTTCCATTGTGGTGCCACAATTGTCGCAGGTTCTCAGTTTTTCGGAACCGTAGAAATGCCTGAAATGTTCTAGGAAATCTTTCTCGATGTCTTGTAATTCAAAGTGGACTTCATATAACTTATGGTTGCAGTTGTCGCAGTGCCAAAGCAAACCGTCTTTGAGTCCGAGACCCTTGCGTTTGCGCTCAATTACGAGTCCGATGGAACCTTCGGAGCGAACGGGTGAATGTGGAATTTGTGCTGGATGCAGGTACATATCGCCTTCGTTGAGGGTCATTTCCTTGCGTTGCCCATCCTCTTGAATGATGACTTTGATGGAGCCTTCTATTTGGTAGAAAAGCTCTTCGGTTTCGTTGTAATGGTAGTCTTTACGGGCATTTGGCCCAGCAACAATCATGACAATATAATCGCCTGACTCTTTGTATAGATTGCGATTTCCAACAGGTGGTTTTAATAAATGACGGTTTTCGTCAATCCATTTATGGAGGTTGAAGGGTTTTGCTATGGCCATTTTGTCTTTTTTAGTCTGTTTTGCTAAGGTACTAAAAAGGATGGCAAAAAGCGAAAGCCTAATACGGTTAGTGAAGGCAAAAGCATGAGTTTTTTTGGACACGCATTTCACGAATTTGCACCAAATTCAGTGATTCTAGAAATACAATTACACTAATTTTGATGATATTGTTAACTTCTTGAAATTTTTGAACATCCAAATTCGTGTTATTTCGTGTAATTAGTGTCAACTTGGTTCCCGGAACGGTTGTGCGAATACTCTAATTCTGTTGCTAATATTGTTATTTGGTTTCTTTTATCAAATATATGTAAACTGGAAAATGGTCGCTATAGCCAATTTCGGTGTTGGAATGTCGTTTTGGATAGCCTTTGTAGGGGCCGGAAGTTGTAATAAGGAAGGGTTTGTTGTAGATACCAGCTTTCCAGAATTGAAATTGGGAGAAATTATTTTGAATTAATGATTGTGTCATTAATATTTGGTCAAAAATATCCCAAGAATCTCTATACGCAATGGTTCCGAATCCTTGGTTTGCCATTTCTTCAAATGGATTGAAAATTCCTAATGGGGGAACTTCTGTTTTTTTGGCTTTGGCGTTCAGCATTTTTTTGACACTATTATTGAAAGGGCCATCATTCAAATCGCCTAGGGTAATTACTTTGGCTTCTGGGTTAATGCGTTGTAGGGAATCAATTATTTTACGGTTTAAAGCTCCTGCAGCTTCGCGTAGCGGACTGGATTTCTTTTCTCCGCCAGAGCGTGATGGCCAGTGATTAACTATAATATGGATTTCTTGATTTTCGAGAAATCCTGTTACTAAGAGTTGGTCACGAGTGAAGATTCTATGGTTGTCAAAGTTAATTTCGGGTTCGTCTTCGGTGTTTTCTTTGATTACGGATTTGGGGCTTTGTTTGCTCTCTTTATTGTGGATAATTAATGGGATGTTAGTAAAGGAGGTAGGTTTGAAATATTTTTTTTGATACAATAACGCTACATCAATACCACGTTTGTCGGGGGAATCATAATGAATAATGCCGTAATCTTTGCTGATGATAAGTGGTTGCTTGACTAAATCTTCGAGAACGCTTCTGTTTTCAATTTCTGAACAACCAATTAATGTGGGAGCATTGGTATTCTCATTTGTGCCAATTTCAGCCAGAACTTGGGATAAATTGTGAAGTTTTTTATTGTATTTTTTGGTGTCCCAATGTTGGAATCCCTTTGGCGTCCATTCATCATCATTGGTTAAGGGATTATTAATGGTGTCAAATAAGTTTTCGAAATTATAGAAAGCAACCGTGTGGATGCTGTATTTTTTGGGTTGCCCTTGACAGAGCGTTACTAAGGAGAGTAGAACCAAACAAAATAATTTCATTGTAGGAGTATTGGTCTAGTAAAAATACAAATTAGTATCAGAATTCAATTGTTATTTTCAAAAAAACGTATATTTGTTTTGCTCTGGTTTTGTATTAACTGGAGTTTTTATTTTATCTTCACCTTATGTTTATTCCTATTTTTTATCCTACGAAAGCCTTAATGGAAAGGTGCAATTTTGTACTTTTATTTTTTATGATAACTATTTTTAATTGCCAATCTCAAAATACTATGATTACACCTGCTTACTTGCAAAAAGGGGATACGGTTGCTATTGTTTCCACAGCCCGAAAAAACAATGTTGATAATTTGAAACCTTCGATTGATTTATTACACAGTTGGGGACTTGAAGTTAGTATAGGAAAAACAATTGGACTCGAAGAAAACCAGTTAGCAGGGAGTGATGAAGAGCGTGCCGCCGATTTTCAAACTCAAATGGATAATCCTAATATCAAGGCTATTTGGTGTGTTCGTGGCGGATATGGCACAGTTCGAATCATTGATTTGTTGGATTTCACAAAGTTTAAAGAAAGTCCAAAATGGATTGTAGGTTTTAGTGATGTCACCGTTTTACACAATCATTTGAATACCATGGGCTATAAATCGATTCATGGTATAATGCCAATTACTGTCCCTAGAGCTACTAAGGAAGCTGTAGAAAGCATGCGAATATCATTGTTTGGGGAACAATTGAGTTATGATATTCCATCCGATCCTATGAATCGCTGTGGAGTAGCAACTGGAGAGCTCGTAGGGGGAAATTTATCTATCTTATATAGTTTGTTTGGTTCTCAATCATCTATTGATTGTAGCGACAAAATTCTTTTTATTGAAGATTTAGACGAGTATTTGTATCATGTGGATCGAATGATGATGAATCTAAGACGTAATGGTTGTCTCGAAAGTATCAAAGGGATTCTGGTAGGTGCTATGAGTACTATGAAAGATAACGATATTCCTTGGGGTAAAAATGCGTTGCAGATTATTGATGATGTAACCAAGAAATATAACATTCCAATTATTTTTAATTTTCCTGCTGGACACATACGAGACAATCGAGCTTTAATTTTAGGTAATGTGGTTACAATTGATGTAAATTCGACTAAATCGACCGTAGTTTTTGAGTAATTTGTGCAATTAAAACATACTTAGTTTCTCTACTTATTTTTTTGAAAAATACTAATATAATTGAAATATGGCTGCACACAATGAATTAGGGAAATTAGGCGAAGAAATGGCTGCAAATTTTCTAAAAGAAAACGGATATGCTATTTTAGACACCAATTGGCGTTTTCAAAAGGCCGAAATCGATATAGTTTGTAGGATTAACGACATACTGGTTGTTGTTGAAGTAAAGACTCGTTCATCAATAGAAATTGGTTTACCAATTGATGCGGTTACTTCAAAGAAAATCCGACTACTTACAAGGGCTATAGACGAATACGTATGCGCAAAAAACCTAGATGTTGATGTTCGTTTTGATGTGATTTCTATCCATAAAGAATATAATTCCTTTGTAATAGAACACCTTACAGACGCTTTTTATCATTTTTAATTCAAATATCTTCATGTTATATTTGTAACAAATTGTTTTTTATATATCTTTGCACCAGTTTTTAAAACAGACCGCAGAAAAACAACTATAAAAACTAAGTATAAATACCTATATCGATTATGAAAACTGTATCGTCAATTGTAGAGAATTACATTAAGACAAAGCCATTTTTATTGAACGCTTTATCTCTAGGGATTATTAATTTGACATCACTGTCTAGAAATATCATGTCAGAACTAGAAAGTGAATTTGGAAAAGAAGTGAAACAAGGAGCTGTGGTGATGTCTCTAAAGCGATTAACAGAGGAGTTAGACTTTAGACTCAACCATAAAATTAATAAGGTAATCAAGAATATTGGTGAGATTACGGTACGTTCTGCTTTGACGGATTATGCCTTTGCAGTTTCTGAAACCGTTTTGAATAAACAAGCGGAATTAATTTCAGACATCAATGCTTTTCCAGATGTGTTTTATACTTCTTCTCGCGGGGTTAATGAAATCAATATTGTGGTTAGTAACAGTGTGAATTCACTAGTAGATAAACACTTTGTAAACGAAAAATTACTTCAAAAAATCGACAATTTAGCATCAATTACAGTTAAATTGCCAAAAGAAAATATCGTGATTCCAGGGATTTATTATTTCATTTTCCAACGTTTGGCTTGGGAAGGAATTATTATCAATGAGGTTATATCAACATCCAATGAATTTACAATTTTAGTGAGCGAAGAACAAGTTGATGTTGCTTTCAAAGTAATCAAAGATTTGAAAAACTAAAAAACAGACTTTATAAAAAACAAAAAAGGCTATCTGAGAATAATCCCAGGTAGCCTTTTTTGTTTTTTTAATATGTAGATTGTTATTGTTGTTGTATGTGTTGCTGGCGAGTTTGTTCAATATAATCTAATTGCGCCTTCACATCGTCTGGTATTTCCTCTTGTTGCACGTCGTTGAATTCTTCAAAATGCCTTCCATCTTCATATCCAATGGACACAAAAACAGATAACGATTGTATGGCTAGTCCTTTAAAAGTTCCCTTTACGGGTGTACAGTCATTAAAATTTAAACCGACCGACAGTTTGACGTGATTGTCCATGGTCCAAATGTTGTTGGTAGGGTCAATGCCTAGCCAGCCTTGCGAAGGGGAGAAAACTTCTACCCAAGCATGAGTTGCTCCTTCTCCTCTTAATCCAGCTTTGTTAGGGCAAATATAACCACTTACATAACGAGCAGGAATTCCTCTTGTTCTCAATAGTTGTAGTAATACATGTGCAAAATCTTGGCAAACACCTTCTCTTGTTTCTAGAATTTCATCTACTGTAGTATTGATGGTAGTTATCCCTTTGGTATAGGTAAAGCGATTGTAAATATAGGCGCTACATTCTTGCGCTAATGTAACAATGGATTTATTTTCAATGCCAATTTCGTTAAGAATTTCGTCAATTATATTTTGTTTTGAAATGACTTCAGGATAAGAACAGCGGAGAAGTGCGATACTTTTTTGCTTTTCTTTTTGCAAATCTTGTATAGTATCATTGTCAATCTCAGGAATTTTTAACGAGTGGTTGACGCGTACCAGCATACGGCTTTCAATGACCATTTCAGAATGGCTTTCAAGCGTGCTAAAATTACCGACTTTATTCCCGAAACTATCTGTAGAGACAGCCACTTCTGGGTTGTTAGTAATCAAAAGCTGAAATTGCAATACATCTTGGTTGACAAAATTATGAGGATATAGACGTATTTCGTTAATACTCTCTTTGATAGGCCAATTGTATTGATATTTTGTGATGTGTACGATTTTGAATACTGCCATTTTTTTTAAGTATAAGAAAAGAATAGTTTAGAAAAATCAGCTGAAAAGTTATATAATTGAGTCTTTGTATCCTCTAGTATATGTTCTAATTGTTCATCTGTTAAATTATGGTAATCCGTAAACTCTACCGCACTCTTTAATCTTCCAAAATGATTTCGCATTGTTCTAGCTTCGCTCAAATGATTGTCCTTGAATAAATTATTCAAACTGGTTTCAATCAATCCCAAAGTATAGATAACTGAATGCGCAAAATCTTTATTGAAAATTACTTGTTGCACTACTTTACGGTTATGGGGAATATTGCTATAGCTCTTCATGTACAATTCATAACCAGATAGTGATAACAAAAGCTTTCTCCAGTACAATAAATTTTCTTCCCCTTCTAAGTTATAATCAATAGGTTTGTAAAAGGCCTGAGTGAAAGTAATGGTTTGCAAACAGCGTTCGATATTTTTTCCGATGATAGAAAAACTCCAACCAATACCACGTGGCATAGTCACGTGAAATATCCCGTTATATAATAAAAAATCTTTATTTATTTTAGATAATATTGCACTTGCTTCGGCCGTTTTTAGTCGGTTAGGCAGCTCTGGGTCATTCATAAAATGGTACATCGAGTTGATGTGTTCCCATAATTCTTTGGTAATCTTATCTTGAGCACCTCTGGCATTTTCGCGAGCCTTTGTAATCAGGCACTTGACAGAGTTGTTGTTTTTTGCATCACAAATAATGTAATTTAAAACAAAGTTAGTATCGTATTGTACCTTGTTTATTTCTTCAGTAGTTAATGCGGTATAATATTCTAGTAGCGGTTTATAGCCTTGATAGTCATTAGTTTCTTGGTCGAAAGATAAAATGTATTGAGTGTTTAAGGTAAGTAACATTCCATGAGTCCTTTCCATATATCTATTAAGCCAATAGATTCCATCCGCCACGCGGCTAAGCATATTTACTTCCATATAATGTTGTTTAAAATTGTGTAATAGATTCAATTAATTATTTCATAATCCAAGTGTCCTTGCTGCCCCCTCCTTGTGAAGAGTTGACTACTAATGAGCCTTCAGTCAAGGCAACACGAGTAAGTCCACCGGGTACAATTTCCACTCCTTTGGGACCACATAAAGCATAGGGTCTTAAATCTACATGACGTAATTTTAATTCACCATCAATAAAACAAGGTACAGTACTTAATTGGATTATAGGTTGGGCAATAAAGTTTCTAGGATCGGCAACAATAGCAATTTTTGCGGCTTCTAGTTCTTCTTGGGTAGCTTTATTTCCCATAATCATTCCGTAACCTCCACTTTGATTGGTTTCTTTAATGACCATGTTTTCCATGTTAGCAAAAACGTGTTCCCGTTCGTCTTTGTTTTCCATTTGATAAGTAGGTACATTTTTAAGAATAGGTTCTTCATTCAGGTAATATTTTATCATGTCAGGAACATAAACATAAACCGCTTTATCATCTGCTACTCCGTTTCCTACTGCGTTTACTAGTGCTACATTTCCTAATTTATAGGCACTTATAAGACCTGGAACCCCCAGAGTACTGTCTGGTTTGAATACTAATGGATCTAGGTATTCGTCATCAATTCTTCTATAGATTACATCCACTTGTTGTAAACCTGAAGTAGTCTTCATGTAGACTTTATTATTGTTTACAATTAAATCTCGACCTTCGACTAATGGAATCCCCATTTGACGTGCCAAAAAGGTATGTTCATAATAAGCGGAATTGTAAACTCCTGGGGTAAGTAAAACTACATTTGGGTTCGAAATTGCTCTAGGAGAGAGTGAAATCAAGATATTGTGAAATATCATTGGATAGTTCACTACCATACTCACGTTGTTGCTCTTGAACATTTCAGGGAATACGCGTTTCGTGATTTCTCGATTTTCAAGCATATAACTCACACCACTAGGGCAACGCAAATTGTCTTCCAGAACATAAAATTCCCCGTCGGCACCGCGTATCAAATCAATTCCAGCAATGTGGACATGTATATCATGGGGTAGTTTAATTCCGTGTACTTCTTGTAAATAATGTGGACAAGAAGCAATCAAAGCAGCAGGAACAATTCCGTCTTTGATAATATTTTGGTTGTTGTAAATATCTTCTAGAAATAAATTTAACGCTTTTAATCGTTGCGCAATACCTGTTTCTACTTCTAGCCAATCTGCCTGAGTTATGATTCTCGGAATAATGTCAAACGGGAAAATACGTTCGATCCCTTCGTTATTGTCACTATAAACCGTAAAAGTAATTCCTTGGTTCATAAAAATATCTGAGGCCTGCTTTTGTTTTTGAGTAAGTTGTGCAAGGTTTAAACTCTCTAAGGTTTCAAGTACTTGACGATAAGGTTCCCTCACTCCAGCCTTAGAAAACATCTCATCCCATCCTTTTGGGTTTAAATTAGGTGTTAATTTTATCATTCCCGGTATTATTAAAAGTTTAATAAATAGTTATTTTTGATTATAAAAACGCAGTCAATGGACTAATTTACTTATTTTTTTATTCTGACAGGGTATTTTCGGTGGTCATTTATCAATCAAATCTTAAGAAATATGTTTTTGCTTGTTAATTCACTTATTTTTGAAGAATACAATTTTTCTCTACCATTTTTTTACGGTATTAGTAGTCCTTGTTTTTTTGATTCAAAACCAAGTTAATTTTTAAATTGGTTGACCAGTTTATGGAAACACCATTATTTTTGGGTATCTTTGCCTACTCTAATTATTATAAAATGATTAGTTTTTTAAAGAATTAAATAATATCACTATGAGTACAAATCCAGAATTTTTTGCGTTTAATCCTGCTACAGAAGAACCTTTAGAAGGGAATTTTTTGAATACAACCCTCTTAGAATTGGATGTAGTTGTAAAGCAAGCCGTTACTGATTTTGATGTATATCGTAAAAAAGATAAAAATGCTATTGCTGATTTTTTAGATCAAATAGGTAAAGAAATTGTAAACCTTGGGGATGCTTTATTAGAAAGATGTCATCTTGAAACAGCTTTGCCAATGACAAGGTTACAAGGAGAGCGTGGTCGTACCGTTGGACAATTACAATTATTTGCTTCATTCGTACGAGAAGGCTCTTGGATAGAAGCTAAAATTGACCAAGCACAACCAGATAGAGCACCATTGCCTAAATCTGATATTCGCCAGATGTTATTGCCTTTGGGACCAGTAGCTGTTTTTGGTGCTAGTAATTTTCCTTTGGCTTTTTCTGTGGCTGGAGGAGATACTGTTTCGGCTTTAGCTGCGGGTTGTCCCGTAGTTTTTAAAGGACATCCAGCACATCCAGGAACTTCTGCTTTAGTGGCTTCTGCATTTGAAAAAGCAATCGCTGTTTGTGGAATGCCAAAAGGGACTTTCACCTTAGTACAAGGAAATACAAATGAATTAGGTGCAGCCTTGGTGAGTCATCCTTCTATAAAAGCAGTAGGCTTTACTGGTTCATTTGGTGGAGGAAAAGCTTTATTTGATTTGGCAAATGCCAGACCAGAACCTATTCCAGTCTTTGCCGAAATGGGAAGTACCAATCCAGTTTTTATTTTACCTGAAATTTTAAAAGAGAAAGCGACCGCTATAGCTTCTGGAATGGCAGTTTCAATAGCACAGGGAGTTGGGCAATTTTGTACCAATCCAGGATTAGCGTTTATTCAAAAGTCTGCTAGTGCGGATGAGTTCTACAATCAGTTAATTCAAAATATTAGTGAAACTCCTGCAGGAACGATGTTGACCGCGGGAATAGGTAAAACCTACCAAAAGAACATTGAGAATACATTAGCACTTGAAAACGTTATTGAATTGGCTCATGGTAAAGGTGCTAGTGCTGCAAATGCCGGAGTAGCTACTGTTTTCAAAACAGCCATTGCTACTTATTTCAAAACGCCATCATTGGCAGAAGAGAATTTTGGTCCATCGCAAGTTTTAGTCGAAGCAACAACCAAAGAGGAAATTCTAAAAGCGGCTCGGAATTTAGAAGGACATTTAACAGCTACGGTTCATGGAACTCTAATGGATTTAGAAAATTATAAAGAACTCCTAGAGATTTTGGAATTAAAAGTAGGTCGAATTTTAATCAACGGATATCCAACAGGAGTTGAGGTTTGTCATGCCATGGTACATGGCGGTCCATATCCAGCGACAACCGCACCGCAATCTACATCGGTTGGGACACAAGCTATAAAACGTTTTGTACGTCCGGTTTGTTTCCAAGATTATCCTGCGTTTTTATTGCCGAATGCTTTGAAAAATGAAAATCCTGATCAAATTATGAGATTTGTTGATGGAGCCTTTTCAAATGAAGGAATTGGGTAATTAAGAAAAATCACGATTATATATTTTATTGCCACCGATTAGAATGATTAAACGGAATAGATCTGTAATAACCATTTTAATCGGTGGCTATTTTTCCTTTTTCCATTCATCATAATCAACTAATGTTTTCTCATGCGTTGGAGGATATAGTCCTATAATAGGTCTGCCCTCTGCTACTTTTTCTAAAACGAAATTTTCAAACAAAGTCATTTCGACACATTCATCAGCCACTTCATCAACAATATGAGCTGGAATAACCATCACACCATCATCATCACCTACAAGCACATCGCCCGGAAAAACGGCAACATCGCCACAAGCAATGGGGATATTAATATCCAATGCTTCGTGTAAAGTTAAATTAGTAGGTGCCGAAGGTCGATTGTGATAAGCCGAAAAAGGTAATTTGGCAATAGATGCCGAATCTCTATAGCCGCCATCAGTCACAATTCCTGCAGCACCGCGCATCATTAATCGAGTGACCAAAATATCTCCTGCAGATGCAGCGCGAGCATCTTTGCGGCTATCAATCACTAGGACACTTCCTTCAGGACAAGTTTCAACGGCAACTCTTTGAGGATGATCGGCATTTCTAAAAACTGTGATCGTATTGCGGTCTTCTCTTGCGGGAATGTATCGCAAAGTAAAAGCTTCACCCACCATAGTAGGTTTGCCTAATTGTAAAGGTCTTACATCTTGAATAAACTGATTTTTAAATCCTTTTTTATACAAACAAGTCGCAAGAGTAGGTGTGCTTACTGTTTTTAATTTTGCTCTAGTAGCTGATGATAGTTTTGTCATTTTTTATTTTTTTAAAAGAAATGCTATTGAAATCAATAAATTATGTCTATATTTGGAAACCCAAACTGGTAAACCAATTTAAGTTGTGTAAAGATAAGTAATTTAAGGGTACTATTTTAACAGTAGTTAAAAAACAATATTTCTCTTTAAAATTAAGTAATTAAAATAAAAAAGTCAATAGCGTTATGAAGAAGGTAATTTTCTTAGGAGTAATTTTTTTATTGTTTTCGTTTTGTCCAACCGATGCCGGTAAGAGTACTAAAGTTGCGAATCAACAAGAGTTAAAAGCGGCGATTAAAGAAGCAAAAGCTGGAGACGAGATTGTGCTGACAAATGGAGTTTGGAAAGATATTCAGATTCAATTTACAGGAAAAGGAACTCAAAATGCACCGATTGTTTTGAGAGCAGAAACCTCTGGAAAGGTTTTTATCGAAGGAGTTTCTGATTTGAAAATAGGAGGAACCTACCTTGAGGTAAGCGGATTGTATTTTAGAAATGGATACACACCATCAAGTACTATAATTGATTTTCATATTGATAAAAAAAATATAGCCAACCATTGTAAAGTAACTCAATGTGTAATAGAAGATTTTACACAGTTAAACCGTGTGAATGATGATCACTGGATCGAATTTTGGGGAAGAAACAATCAATTGGATCATAATTACATTACTGGTAAATCCAATCAAGGACCAACTATTATGGTGGTATTGAAAGGAAACGAACATATAAATAACTACCACCAAATTACGAACAATCATTTTGGGCCAAGACCAAGAAAAGGTGGGCCACACGGTGAAACCATTCAAATAGGAGATAGTGGAACTTCGATGGCTCCGTCATTCACTATAGTTTCTCATAATTTATTCGAAAGATGTGACGGAGAAGTTGAAATCATTTCGAACAAATCAAATTATAATGAATACCGAAATAATATTTTCTACAAATCTGAAGGTTCATTGGTGTTGCGTCACGGAAATTACTGTACCATTGATGGGAATATATTTATAGGAGATGAAAAGTCTGATTTCATGGGAGGTGTTCGCGTTGTAAATACGGGTCATTGGATTACTAATAATTATTTTTACAAAATAAAAGGAGAAGAATTTCGTAGTGCATTGGCTGTTATGAATGGCGTTCCAAAATCACCACTAAACCGTTACAATCAAGTAACCGATGCGGTAATAGCCTATAATACTTTTGTAGATTGTATTACACCCTGGCAGTTTAGTGTTGGTGCCAATATGGATAAAAAGGATGTGCTTCCTGCTTCAGAAATTCGTTCGGCTAGACCAGACAGAATTGTAGTAGCAAACAATGTTATTTACAATCAAACACCCAATGATTTTCCGGTAAAAGCATACGACAAAGTAGATGGTGTTTTGTTTAAAAATAACATTCTAAACAGTCCTAATAATAGTGATGTAAAAGACAAAGGAATCCAAACAGAGAATTTTTCGGTAACTAAGATATCCGATTGGTTGTATGTTCCAACAGCCAATAATATTGACGCTTACCAAGGTTTTGATTTTGAAAACATCAAAAAAGATATTTTTGGAAAGGACAGAACAGTTTCAAATGCGATTGGAGCTCTAGTGTTACCAGTAGATAATAGCAAAGGAACGATTGCTGCAAAAGACTACGGAACCAATTGGTTTTCGACAGAGAAAAAAGCAGAGGCTTCAAAAACGATAAAAGTTGGGACTGCTAAAGAATTAGTGTCTGCGTTGGAAGCTGCTGCGGCTGGAACTATTATCGAATTGAAAAAAGGAGTTTATACGCTTAATGAATCTTTAGTTATTAATAAGGCAATAACCATTAAGGCCAAAGATAAAAAGAGCAAAGCAACGCTTTTGTATTTAGGAGCCGCCAAAAGTCCTGTTTTTTTGATGGAGCCAAAAGGAAACTTGGTGGTGGAGAATTTGATTATGAAAGGGAATAAAGAGCAATATGCTTTTGCAACTTTAGAAAAAAACATGAAAAGCGCTTATAACCTTTGGGCAAATAATATTGAAGTTAGTGATTTTGATACGGTCTTGAATGCGTATAAAGATGCTTTTGCAGATACCATTTCGATTGATAATTCGGTTTTTAAAAACTGTAAAAGAGGAATTCGTTTAGCTGACGAAGATGAAGATTTGGGAGAGTACAATGCTGAGTTTGTGTATATCAAAAATTCAAAATTTGACGCCATACAATCAAGTGTTTTGGATTACTACCGTGGTGGTTATGACGAATCTACAATTGGAGGAAATTTAGTTTTTCAAAATAATACAGTTATCAATTCTGGTAAAGAAGAAGCTAGCGGAATTTTGGTTAAAACTAGAGGAATTGTAAATGTAGTTTTGGCAAATAACAATTTTACCAATAATCCAATTGCAGCAATTGCAGTATTATGGGGAGAAAAAGGACAAGCTCCAAAAGACAATATCATTAAAAATTCTGGAGAGATTAAGATTGAAGAAAATCTTAAGCAAAAAATGATGTACTAGTAGAAGGAATTAATTGGTTTTTTTAATATTTTTTTTTTTTTTTGGTTACAAAGGGAAATTCTGGTGGTTCGGAGTTTCCCTTTGTTTTTTATAATAGGTTTGTATTTTGGCACGAAGGCTGTAAGGCTCAAAGGTTTTGAAAATCGGTAACGTTGTAATGATAATTTATTTTTTCAAAGGATTAAATGATGATTTTCTAACAATTAGATTGGTTTTTATTTCGATGGTTTTATGGTGTACTGTTTCATCTGAATTTATTTCTTCGATTAAATACTTAACAGCTACCTCTCCAATTCGGTTACCAGGCTGATCAATGCTCGACATCTTGGGTTGTATAATTGTACAGAAAGTCGAATTACTAAAGCCTACAACTGCAACTTCTTTGGGAATTTTGATTTTATTTTTTTTAAGTTCTTTTATTGCTCCAATTCC
Organism: Flavobacterium ovatum; assembly: GCF_040703125.1. Taxonomy (NCBI): domain Bacteria; kingdom Pseudomonadati; phylum Bacteroidota; class Flavobacteriia; order Flavobacteriales; family Flavobacteriaceae; genus Flavobacterium; species Flavobacterium ovatum. The sequence goes on along the minus strand of NZ_CP160035.1, from coordinate 670,628 downwards.
AGCTTCGTCAATAATAGTGAAAATCGCATCGGGTCTATTTTGTAAGCTCAATAATATTTTGGTTTGACGTTGCCCTTCTTCGATAGACAAATCTTCAGAGCTCATAATAAGACTTTCATCAACTTCTAGGTTGTGTTTGCGCAAGGCCTTTAAGTAACCTTGATACCGTCTTTCAGACACATTGGAACTGTCTGTCTCTTTGATGATAGCAATTCTTTTTTTGCCTGTATTGATCAAATGCTCTACTGCTTGGAAAGCGGCTTCTTCATCATCAATGATAATTTGTGTACAGGGTACTTTATTCGAAATTCGGTCAAATAATATAAGCGGAATATGCTTCATCATTTCGAGAATCTCATCTACATTTTTGGTTTTTTTGGTTAAGGACAATAAAACACCATCAACTCCAAACTGAATCATCGTTTCTAATAATTCGGATTGTTTTGCATCACTATTAAATGATTCACAAATAATAACCTTATATCCGTTGAGTTCTGATGCCGAAATAATACCTCTAAGTAAGGTCGATGTAAAACGGTGTTCTATATTCGGGATAATAACCCCAATAATGTTGGTTTTGTGAGAACGAAATCCTTTGGCAAAGAGATTGGGAACGTACTTCACTTTGCTAGCATAAGCTTTAACGCGCTCTTTTGTTTCGTCGCTGATATCAGAATGGTCGTTCAAAGCTCTGGAAACTGTTGAAATATATAATTCTAAATCCTGAGCCAGTTTTTTTAGGGTTATGATATTTTTTTTACTCATATTTTGCTATATTCTTGGTAAAGTTATAAAAATAATTTACTGTCGCAAACGTTCCCGCAAACGTTCCCGTTAATATTTCGTTAATTTTTGGTATCAAATGATTGTGTTCCATTATAAATTAGCTGAAACAAATAACCAAATAAATTAATTTAATCAACCTAAGTTATGAAAAACTATATCAAAGTATTTTTGTTGTTAATAGGAACTGTTTCCTATTCGCAAACCACTGTAAAAGGAACGGTATTGGATGAAAAGAACAATCCAATCCCACAAGTGAATGTTGTTATTGTTGGTACCAATGTTGGAGTAACAACAGATTTCGACGGGAAATATGTATTAATCACTAAATTAAGTGGTGATAAAAAAATCAAAGTCGCTACTATTGGTTTTAAAGAACAAACTAAAAGTGTAAAATTAGCAGGGAATGAAGTAACCTTAGATTTTACATTAATAGAGAGTATGGAAATGCTTGACGAAGTAGTATTAACGGGTACATCGGTAAAACGTTCTCAAAAAGAAACACCAGTTTCAGTAACTTCTTTTAGTGCTAAGGATTTGACCAAGCTTAATACAAGTAGTCAAGCCAATATTTTGAGAAGTGTTCCTGGGATTACCACAGAAAATGGTGGTGGTGAGGTAGGATCCAATGTATTTGTGAGAGGTTTACCTTCTGGAGGACAATTTCAGTTTAATCCTATTCAAATTGATGGAATGCCAGTATTATCAACTTTTGGATTGAACTCATCTGCGCATGATGTTTATTTCAGAACAGATATTGGAATGAAAAGTTTAGAGTTTATTCGTGGTGGTTCATCAGTATTATATGGTGCAGGTTCTGTAGCAGGTATTATTAACTATACAAGTGTAACAGGATCAACTACTCCAAAAAATATTTTCAAAACAGAAGTAGGAACTAATTCAAGATACAAAGCAGATTTCTTATCTAGCGGTCAATTAGGAGGAAAAGATTCTAATATGTTCTATGCTGTTACAGGTTTTTATCGTTACGATGAAGGACCAATCAAAACTGGATTGCCAACTGAAGGGTACCAAATTCGTGGAAATGTGAAAAAAGTAACGGAGAAAAGTACCATTACTTTCTCAGGACAGGTGATTGATGACAAAGTACAATTCTTTTTGCCTTACCCATTACAAGGTGGAAGCAGAGAAAGACCAATTGGTAATGATGGTAATGAAATCGTGACTTTGCAAACTGCTGCAGCTGCAAATATCTCTTATGCTACGCCTGATGGAATTTTCAAAACGAATATCAGAGATGGGGTTGCTACAAAAGGGGGTTATTTTATGACGAATTTTGTTCACGATTTTTCAGATAATTTCTCTATTGATGCTAAAATTAGAAAATCGAGTTACAAACACCAGTTTAATTTATTCTTAGACGGAAGTGGATTAACGGGGCCTAAAGTTGTTGAAACTCAAGATCAATATAAAGCAGCAAGAAGTATAGCAGCAGGTAATTTTACAACTCTAAACGGTGCAGCTTTACCAGCAAATGCACTTTTATTCGAAAACAGAATATTAGATAGAGTTCGTCCAATAGATGAATTAGTTTCCGAGATTAAATTGATTAATAAAATGGGAGTTCATACTGTAACAGCGGGGACATTTATGTCTAGAGCTTCTGCGGGAGATATGAATGTTACCACTAGTTATTTAAGCGAATATAGCAATAGTCCAGGATTAGTCAACCTTTCTGGTTATACTGTAGATGGTGTAACGAATAGAGGAGCTGGATATTCAAACAAAAATGTTACGAGTAATAAATTGGCTTTTTTCTTAACAGATCAAATTAAATTAGACAAATGGAATTTTGATATTGGTATCCGACATGAAACAGCTTCTGGAACTATTCAAAACGAAAAGACAGCAGCTTTTAAAATGAGCACTTTTGCAGGAAACGCTAAGATTGAAAATGTAACTTGGGGAACTGGAGCATATGAAACTGCAAAAGTTTCTACAGATGATTATGCAATTTCATTGGCAGCATTGTACAAAATAAGCCAAAGCACTAGTGTTTATGGTAACTTTTCTAAAGGGTATTTCTTTCCTGAATTGCGTTCTGTAAAAATTAATGCTAATGGAGGTCATTCTACTTATTCTCCTGAAAAAATTATTCAATCTGAGGTAGGTATTAAATATGGTCAAGGAAATTTTTCTGGAACGGCAGCGCTTTTCTCTCTTAACTTATCTGATAGAAGAAACATTGCATTTTTAAATGACGGTCTAGGTGGATTTACTGAAAAAGTAGATTTACAAGATACTAAATCAGCAGGTATTGAAACTACTTGGAACTGGAGATTTGTAGATGGATTTGCTTTCAACGGAACTTTTACTTACCAAAAACATGAATTGACTAAGTCAGAGAATAGCCCAACTTTCGTTGGAAACAAATTGGCAAGACAACCGAATGTAATGACAAAACTGGGATTGTCTTATGACAAATCAAACTTCGATGCAAATTTTGATTATAACTACGCAGGTGACAAATACACTAATGATGCTAATACGGTTTTATTAAAAGGTTTTGGAATTGTGGATTTAAGTTTAGGGTACACATTCAATGTGGGTAAAGACAACGAAACACTTCGTATTGGAGCACAATCTTTCAACTTGTTTAACTCTGCTGGAATCACAGAAGGTTCTCCAAGATTAGGTGATAATCAAACAGATGAGCAATTCTTTGTAGGAAGACCTATTATTCCTAGAACTGCTTTGATGAACTTGACTTTCAATTTCTAATAAATTAATTACAATAAAAGGATGCTTTTGCAAACTGTACTAGCATTCTTTTTATTAAAAAATATCTGATTATGGCTACTGATTTAACTAAAGAAGCACAACAAATATTGAATGAAAATTTCCAAGCAGGAGGATATACAATTCCATGTAAAGGTTTATACCCTTTTCAATGGAAATGGGATTCCGGATTTATTGCCCTTGGATTTGCGCATTATGATATGGAAAAAGCGAAGGCTGAGATGAAAACACTTCTTGATGCACAATGGGAGAATGGTTTTATACCGCACATTGTTTTTCATCAAAAGTCAGATTCTTATTTTCCTGGACCAGATTTTCACCAAGCCGAGTTGCATCCTTTGTCTAACAAAGAGTATCCTTCAACAGGAATGACGCAACCACCTGTTTTGGGCTTTACATTAGAAAAAATGTATCAAATAGCACAAAACAAAGAGGATGTACTCCAATTTATTATAGAAAATATTGGAAAAGTATACGACAATCACAACTATTTCTATAGTAAGAGAGATCCTCAAAATGAAGGCTTGGTGTACATCTACCACAATTGGGAATCGGGAACAGATAATTCGCCTCTATGGGATGATATTTGGGAAACAATGGATCCGCCAACTTATACTTTTGAACGAAAAGACACAAAGCTTATTGATCCTTCGGAGCGTCCTTCTAATAGAGAATACGACCATTATTTGTACATTATAGATATTGCCAAAGAGCACAATTATGATGACCAAAAAATTGCCGAACTTTCTCCGTTCTTAGTACAAGATCCGCTTTTCAATGCTATGTTGATTAAGTCAAATGAAGCATTGATTGATTTGTACAAAATCATTGGAGGAAACGAAGACAAAATTGCACAACTAGAAAAATGGCAAACAAAAAGTAAAGCCTCTTTTAATTCGAAATTGTACGATGCAGAATTAGGCGCTTATGTTCATTATGATTTAAGGAATGAAAAACCAATTCGTTTTGTGAGTTCATCATCCTTTTCTCCTTTGTTTGCAGGAATTCCAAGCAAGGAACAAGCAGCAACAATCATTAATACTATGATGACTAAGTTTGGTGGTGACGATATGTATTTATGTGCGTCTTTTGATCCTACGAATGAACGTTTCAATCCAAAAAAATATTGGAGAGGACCGGTTTGGATCAACCTTAACTGGATGTTGTATTACGGATTGAAAGATTACGGCTACACTGAAATTGCCGACAGAGTAAAATCGGATAGTTTTGAATTATTATCAAAAGTGGGTTTTTATGAGTATTTTAATCCCATAAAAGCAGCTTATGAGACAGAGAACAAAGGGTATGGAGGAGGGAATTTCTCTTGGAGTGCGGCTTTGTATTTGGACATGAAAAATCAATAATAGTTTTAAAATAATTAATTATGAACTGGATAGACTATATAGTGGTTATCGTTTACCTAATTGCCTTTTTAGGATTAGGATTTGTTTTCAAAGAAAACAAAGATGCAAAGGATTATTTTCTAGGAGGTAAGGAAATGGGATGGTTTCCATTAAGTTTATCTGCCATGGCGACCCAACTCTCTGCCATCAGTTTTATTTCGGCGCCTGCGTTTGTTGGTTTAGCGCAAGGAGGAGGAATGAAGTGGTTGACCTTTGAGTTGGCAGTGCCATTGGCCATGATTGGAATTATTTTAATTATTGTTCCGCCTCTTTATCGAGCGAATATTGTGAGTATTTATGAGTTTGTCGAAAGACGTTTTTCGACTTCTACTCGAATTGTTTTGAGTTTTGTTTTTCAAATTAGCCGTTCCTTATCAACAGGAGTTGCGGTCTATACCATTGCTATTATTTTGCAATCAGTTTTGAATATTAGTTTTCATTATACTATCCTTTTGATTTCCGTTATCACTATTGTTTATTCGTTAATGGGTGGGATGAAAGCTGTAGTTTGGGGTGATGCCATCCAGATGATTATCCTTTTTGGTGGATTGCTAATTTGTATTTATTACGGATGGGATTTATTGAAAGCGAATCCTAATTTCAACGGTTTTGAAACAGAGCGTTTGCAAGTGGTAGACATGAATAATTTAGGATTTGATGGTGGTACCTTTGGGTTTTTACCTATGATTTTAGGGGGATTATTTTTGTACTTATCTTATTATGGAACCGATCAAACACAAGCGCAACGATTGTTGTCTGCGAAGGATGAAAAGGCTGCTAAAAATATATTGTTAGCGAATGGATTGTTGCGTTTTCCAGTAGTATTGACCTATTGTATTATGGGTTTAATCATTGGAGCTTTGGTGCATTTAACACCTGATTTTATGAGTGAAATTGCAGCGGTTACACAAAAACATTATCCAAAAGAGTTTGCAACTAGCGGTATTAAACCTGATTTGATGTTGCCTGTTTTCATCATGAAATATTTACCTCATGGTATGATTGGAATTTTGATCGTTGGGATTTTGTCTGCGGCAATGTCTTCTGTGAGTTCTACAATCAACTCTTTGGGAGCGGTGACTGTAGAAGATCTTTTTAATAGAGGTAAAGTCAAATTGAGCCAGGCAAAATATATGGAATTGTCTAAGATTTCGATCGTGTTCTGGGGCTTTGTGTGTATTGCATCAGCCTATCTTTTTGGGAATACTGGTGGAACGGTGATTGAGTTGATTAATATGATTTCGTCACAATTTTACGGACCTATATTAGCTACTTTTATTATTGCTATATTGGTCAAAAGAGTCAATTATATTGGTATGAATGTTGGGATTATAGGGGGGGTTTTGATTAATATTAGCATCAAATATTTCTTTGAGGATATTTTCTGGATTTGGTTTAACCTTACCGGTTTTGTAATCACTTTTGTACTGGCTTTAGTATTTAGTGCTTTGTTTAAAACAGAGAAAAACAAAGATTTCAATATTGATTTTAAACTAAAGAGAGAAGATGTTTTGTCAAAAGATGTTATCATCTTGGTTGTATTCTTTATAATCATTCTTGGAGTTAGTTTTAGTTTGCCATCGATTTTGGCTGGGATACGCTAATAATTATAGAATAATATATGTTTTAACGGGTTTGCGTGAGGGATAGAAGCAAACCGCCATAGCGGTGCGGATAGCCCGACAGCATCCTGAAAAAAGGGCTTATAAGCGTATAGATTATTGGCCCTTTTTTTGAGGATGGTGGCGCGCCCAAATAATTATTTTGAAAAGGAAATAGATTTAAACGAACACTCTTGAGAATGCTTACTAGTTCAAAAGCCTAAATTAGTTCTGCTAATTTGGGTTTTGGATAAAAGCAAAATACCACCGAGAGTGTTCTTTTTTAATTTTAAAAAGTAAATGTGATGAAAGTTTTAATAGCACCAGATAAATTTAAAGGTTCGCTGTCTGCGATGGAGGTTTGCAATGCAATTGAAAGCGGAATTAATAAATTTGACGCTACTATTGAAACCATTAAGCATCCGCTAGCCGATGGAGGTGAAGGAACTTTGACAATTTTACAAAATTATTTTGAGCTAAAAACAGTTTTGGTGGTGGTAAAAGACCCTTTGTTTAATAGCACCATTGCACCTTATCGCCATAATGAAGATACGGCTTTTATAGAAATGGCAAATGCTTCGGGTTTATTGATGGTACAGGAGAGTAAACGAGATTGCAGTAATTCGACTTCGTTTGGAACGGGACAATTGATAAAAGATGCACTGAAAAGAGGTTTTCGAAAAATAATTTTATTTATTGGCGGAAGTGCAACCAATGATGCTGGAATTGGAATGGCGGCTGCGCTCGGATATAAATTTTATTCGCAAGAAGGAGAAGAAATTGATCCTATTGGAAAAGAATTGATTCGCATTGACAGGATTGAAAATGATGAAGTGCATTTTGATTTGAATAATGTTGAATTTACGGTGGTTTGTGATGTGAAGAATCCGTTGTATGGCAGTAATGGAGCGGCATATGTTTATGCGTCTCAAAAAGGAGCTTCGGCAGATGAAATTGAACAATTGGATTTGGGCTTAAGAAATTTTAGCAAGCAAGTAGAGAAATATTTGGGTCAAGATGTAGCCAATTTACCAGGTGCGGGGGCAGCTGGTGGAATGGGAGCTGGAGCCGTTTGTTTTTTGAATGCTAAAATTCAGTCTGGAATTGATTTTGTTATGGAACAAACAGGATTTCATGCCTTGGTAAAAAATAAAATTGATTTGATTATTACTGGTGAAGGTAGTGTTGATAAACAAACGATTGAAGGAAAAGTGATTAAAGGAATTAGCGAAAGAGCTCGTGAACATCAAATTCCGTTTTCAATTTTGGCGGGAGTTGTTAAAGATGCAGCCTTGATTGAAGAGAACTTGAAACCTTATAGTGTGCAATCTATAATGGAATTAGGTGTAACTGTTAATGATGCTATCGAAAATGCTTCGGCTCACCTTACTGAGATGAGTTATCAATTGATTAAAAATTATAGTAAATAAAGGTTTTGGTTTATGAATCAGATCTAGATTATTAATAAATAATTAGAATAAAATGAATTTTGATATAAAATCTACAATGGATAAAAAGGCAGTTTTTGAAACTATAGCTGCCGTTTTAAAAGAGCATAATTTTAATGTAGTAAAGCAAGATGAAACCCGTCCTTGGGGAGGTTTTTTTGTGATTGATGAAAGTCAAGCCGCTGCTTTTGCAAAACTATTTTTTCCTAATCTTGAAATGGATGAAATTCAGATTACTAAAAAGTTAAGCCCAAAAATACTTATTGTAGAGCCAAATAAGAGATTGTCTTGGCAATACCATTTTAGAAGGTCTGAGATTTGGAAGGTTATAGGTGGAGAAGTGGGCGTGAAAACCAGTTTGACAGATGTAGAAGGAGCCATTCAAGAATTAGCGTCTGGCGCTTTTATTCAAATGGATAAAGGCGAAAGACATCGTTTGATAGGACTGGAGACATGGGGAGTTGTGGCCGAAATTTGGCAACATACCGATGTGGAAAACCCGTCTGATGAAGAGGATATAGTACGATTACAAGACGATTTTGGAAGATGATTTTTTTTTTTTTTGGTTAATAGAATGCATTTGGATCTACCCGTTATGTTGTCTGCATAACGGGTTTTTTTTAATAATTTGTATGTTAATAATTTTACAATCCCGTGTAAAATGTGGTTAGATATATAATTTTAAATTAAATTTGATATTCATAAATTCAAACCTCATTAGAAAGGTTTCTAAATAAAAGGATATGGATGCGACTTTAGTAACTTCAAATAATATACGTTGGGGAATCATAGGCTGTGGTAACGTAACTGAGGTAAAAAGTGGCCCTGCTTACCAAAAAGTAGTAGGCTTTGAACTAATAGCAGTGATGCGTAGAGATGCAGAAAAATGTGCAGATTACGCAAAAAGACATGATATTCAGAAACAGTATAGTAACGCAGATGATTTAATCAATGATCCTGATATCGATGCAGTCTACATCGCAACACCACCAGACTCTCATGCCTATTATGGTTTAAAGGTAGCAGCTGCAGGAAAACCTTGTTGTATTGAAAAACCAATGGCTCCTACTTATGAAGAAAGTTTGGTGCTATACAATGCGTTTGAAGCGAAAAATATTCCATTATTTGTTGCTTATTATCGTCGGTCTTTACCTAGATTCACCCAGGTAAAAAGATGGATTGATGAAAATGAAATAGGAACTGTTAGGCATATAAGTTGGCATTTGAGTAAATCTACTTCGCCTGTAGATTTGTCTGGAGAGTACAATTGGAGGACAGATGCTAAGGTTGCTAAAGGTGGATATTTTGATGATTTAGCTAGTCATGGTATAGATTTGTTCGAATATATCTTAGGAGATATAGTGAAGGTTTCAGGCTTTAATACAAACCAACAAGGGCTGTATTCTGCCAAAGATGCAATTGTAGCTTCATGGATTCATGAATCTGGAATTACAGGTACTGGGAGTTGGAATTTTGGTTGTGCTGCCCGTGAAGATATTGTTCATATTGTGGGAAGTAAAGGGAAGATTGAATTTGCAATATTTGAGGAACACCCAATTCTGCTCACAAATGAAAAAGGAACAACAGAGCACTTTATTAACCATCCAGAAAATGTACAGTTTTATCATGTACAAAACATGAGAGAACATTTATTAGGGAATGCAATTCATCCTTCAACTGGGAAATCGGCTTTGCATACCAGTTGGGTTTTGGAAAAAATTCTGGGTTTATGATATTTTGTAAAATTAAATTTGATAAAAAAATAAAAATACAATTACTTGTTTTACAGTGTGTTAATAGTTAACTTTGTTAAGTAATAACAATATGCTAAGTTAATTTTAATAAATTATACTTTCTCTTTTTTTAAGATGTTTGAGAAAGTGAAAAATCCCAATTCTATACTTTTAGAATTGGGATTTTGGTTTTATTGCAAGTAGTAAATGTAGCCTACATTGAGCCAGACTAACCAGTCATTAGCTTTGTTTTCTTTATAAATATCTGGATTAGGATTCAGGCCATCTACCCAATTGGAGAAAAAATACTGAAAGCGTAAATCAATCATTAAATCTCGTAATGGAGTTAGTTTGTATCTTGTACCTAGGCTGGTGACTATTGACCAAACTGAATTACTTTCAGTTGAGAATCCATAAGGACGATTATCAGATGGAGTTAAATATTTCGGAAAAGTACTTAGAGGTGTCCCCAATGTCCCAAGTGTTGAGTGTGCTTCGGCGTTATAATAGCTGAATTGCGCGCCGAGACTTACAAAGGGTCCTAGACTCCCATTTCGTGCAGTGAAATCTCGAATACTATAAGGGAAATATTCTAATTGCATTCCAATGTTAGTGAGTTGTGTGCTTCCTTTCATAGCTCTTAATTGGTCTGCACCAAGAGAGGTTCTTTCCGGTTTCACCCATTCTCCTAAATGTTCTAATTCGGTTTTGTTGTATGATAATTCAGAACGGAGTTTGAAATGGTCATTAAAATAGGTTTCTGGAGTGTAACAATTACATTCTGCGGCATAAGAGAAATTGATGTAATGAATAATTCCAATGCCTATTCCAGTATTCCCAAGATTTGTTTTGTAATCATATCGTTGTCCGTAGTCAGATTGAAAAGCAACCGGACCAGCTATAATTCCCACTTCATGCGAAAAACCTAATTGTGCATATGTCGTATTTGAAAATCCAAATAGAATAAGCAATATAATAGGGAAGGATTTGTGCATTTTGTTGATATTTCAAGTCAAGACAAAGATATAAAATACTAAGTACCAATTGGGTTTTAAATTAAAAATATACTAAAATTGTATGAATATTTGAAATAAATACTTTCACAATTTGATGATTAATTTGTTTTTTTGGACAAGATTTTTGTCAAACTTAACAGCCTATTAGATGTAATAGTTTTTTTTATAAATGTATATTTGTAAAACAACGAAAACGTTTACTTAATGTTCTTAATTTAGTAATTATGTCAAAAAATATCACCAATTTTATAGAAGAGGTTGCTAAAAAAAATCCTAATGAGCCTGAGTTTTTGCAGGCAGTTCAGGAAATAGCAGAAACAGTAATACCATTTATTGAAGAAAATGAGAAGTATCAAAATAAGATGCTTCTTGAAAGGATGGTCGAATCAGATAGAATCGTGATTTTTAGAGTAACTTGGATTGATGATAGTGGGAACACTCAGGTCAATAGAGGGTTTCGTGTTCAGATGAATTCAGCTATTGGCCCATATAAAGGAGGGCTTCGATTTCATCCATCAGTGAATTTAAGTATATTGAAATTTTTAGCATTTGAACAAACCTTTAAAAATAGCTTAACAACCTTGCCAATGGGAGGTGGAAAAGGTGGTTCAGACTTTGACCCTAAAAGGAAGTCAGATAATGAGGTAATGCGTTTTTGTCAAAGCTTCATGATTGAATTATCTAGACACATTGGGGCTGATACAGATGTCCCCGCAGGTGATATTGGTGTAGGAGGAAGAGAAATCGGGTATTTGTTTGGACAGTATAAAAGGCTTCGTAATGAATTTACAGGAGTCCTTACGGGTAAAGGGATTTCATACGGAGGGTCATTAGTAAGGCCTGAAGCAACGGGGTATGGTGCCGTTTATTTTACCCAAAATATGTTAGCGACAAAAGGAGATGGTATTCAAGGAAAAACAATTGTGTGTTCAGGCTCAGGTAATGTAGCGCAATATGCAGTGGAAAAAGCGACTCAGCTTGGAGCTAAAGTAGTTACGATGTCTGACTCAGGAGGCTATATTTATGATGAGGAAGGGATAAATGCGGATAAGTTAGCGCATATTATGTATATTAAAAACCAGTTAAGAGGAAGGATTAGCGAGTATGTTTCTAAGTATCCAAAAGCAAAATATGTAGCAGATATGAAGCCTTGGAAGGTGAAGTGTAATATTGCAATGCCTTGTGCGACTCAAAACGAAATTAACGATGCAGATGCAAAGACATTAGTTGCTAATGGCTGTATTTGTGTAACAGAGGGAGCGAATATGCCGACTACATTAGAGGCTTTGATGGTTTTTCAAAAAGCAAAAATATTGTTTTCCCCAGGTAAAGCTTCAAATGCGGGAGGGGTTGCAACATCGGGACTAGAAATGTCCCAAAATTCATTGCGATTAAATTGGACTGCCGAAGAGGTAGATGAGAAGTTGAAAGGGATTATGATCTCAATTCACGCTTCTTGTGTTAAGTATGGTTCTGACTCAACAGGTTATGTAGATTATGTAAGAGGTGCTAATATAGCAGGTTTTGTAAAAGTGGCCGATGCGATGTTAGCTCAGGGAATAGTTTAATATTGGAGGTTAAATAATTGGTCTTCTGTATCGTTCTGTTTTTGTATAGAAAGATATAGAAGACTTTTTTGTGATGTTAAAAACTCGAATTCTTATCTTTATGCTATATTTGTGGACTTAAATAAAAAGAAGATAATGAAAAAAACAATCTTAAGCTTTCTGTTGTTATTCACTATGCAAATGTGTTTTTCGCAAAGCAATTTGTCTTGGCAAGGTTATTTTTCATATAATGAAATTAAGGATTTGTCGACTAACGCAACTTCTATTTTTGCAGCTTCGGAAAACGCATTATTTTCTAAAAACACATTAACCAATGAAATTAAAACGACCACTACTATTGATGGCTTGTCAGGTGAGACTATAAGTGCATTGTATTATAGTGTGGCATTAAATAAAACTTTAATTGGGTATCAAAATGGATTGCTAACAGTGATCAATGAAACAGACGGGAAGTTATTAAGGGTGGTTGATATTTTAAACAAACAGTTGCCTTCGGGTGTGAAAAAAGTCAATCATTTTATGGAATACCAGGGAATCATTTATATCTCTTGTGATTTCGGTATTGTACAGTTTAATTTAAAAACTATGCTTTTTGGAGATACTTATTTTATAGGTGATAATGGATCGGAGTTGAGTATCATTCAAACAGCGGTATTTGACGGGTATATATATGCTGCAACAACTAGTGGAATCCGAAGAGCAAATGTTTTGAATAAAAACTTAATTGACTTCAATCAATGGACGATTGTCTCTACAGGAAATTGGTCTGGAATCGAGGCTTTTGGCACGGAATTAATTGCGGTTAATAGTTCAGGAAGTGTTTATAAATACAGTAATAATGCTTTTATAAACAATAACGATCTTAACCAGTCAATAAGTGACATAAGAGCAATTGGAGATTATTTATTAATTACAACACCAACGATTGTTTACTTGTATAATAAGCAATTAGTTTTAGTTCGTCAAATAGGGAATAGTCAACTTTCAAGTACAAATCCAGTTCTTAGTTGTGCTTCTATATCAGGAGATAATATTTATATCGGTACAACTGATTTAGGTTTATTTATAACTTCAATTGTGAATAATTCTACTTTTGAAAACTGTACGCCTTCTGGCCCTTTGGAAAATAGTATTTTTGCTATTGATGTTGCTCCCAATTCATTGTGGGCAGTATATGGGGGATATTCAATAGTATATAATCCTTATCCATTGAAATCATTAGGCCTTAATAAATTAAGTAGTAGTGGATGGTTAGATATCCCGTATAGTAAAGTTTTCGGTGCGAAATCTATTTGCAGGGTTCTAATAAATCCATTAAATGAGAAGCAAGTGTATGTTAGTTCTTTTTTTTCAGGCTTGTTGAAAATTGAAGATGATGTGCCGACGATTTTGTATAATGATAAAAACAGTGGGTTGGAGTCTTTGACCGGTGGTGGTCCGACTTATATTGATATAAGGATAAATGGAGCTGCGTTTGATAAGTTAGGTAATTTATGGATTACAAACAGTTTGGTTAAAAATGGTTTAAAAGTTTTGAAATCAAACGGAGAATGGCAAGGTTTCCCTACGAATAATGCTCTTGCTAATGCAGAGAACACGCATTTTGGTAGAATGTCTATCGATAAAAATGATATAAAATGGATTGCTACAAATAGTGGTGGGTTAATAGGTTTTAATGATAAAACAAATACATTTAAAATAATTACTGTTGGAGATTCTTCAGGGAATTTACCTGCGGAAAATGTTATTGTGCCAGCTCTAGATAAAAATAATCAATTATGGATAGGAACTATTAAAGGTCTAAGAGTTTTGTCTAATATAAATGATTTTCAAACGGAGGGTCAGTTGACTACAAAACCTATAATAATTTTAGAGGATGGTTTGGCACAAGAATTAATGTATGAGCAATTTATAACGGATATCGTTGTGGATGGAGCCAATAATAAATGGATTGCGACTGCAGACTCAGGGGTGTTTTTAGTTTCTCCAGATGGACAAAAAACAATTTATCATTTCACAACGAATAATTCGCCATTGCCCAGTAATACTGTAAATGATGTTGGAATAAATGACGCAACTGGAGAAGTGTATATCGCTACAAGTAAAGGGATGGTTTCTTTTAAAGGCATAGCTACTAAGGCCAGTTCAGACTTAAACAATGCTTACGTATTTCCAAATCCAGTTCGTCCAGGATATGAAGGAACAGTCAAGATTTCAGGCTTAATAGATCAAGCAAATGTCAAAATCACAGATATCGAAGGGAATTTGGTATATGAAACCATTTCTGAAGGGGGGACTATTGAGTGGGACACTACCGCTTTTGGAAAACACAAAGTGGCTACGGGAGTATATATGATATTTATCTCGGCGGAAGATGGTATAGAAACAAAGGTGAAAAAAGTAATGATCATACGCTAAAAACTCATTGTTAACAGTTTCCGTTAATTGTTTATAAGATATAAAATGAAACATCTCCCAAATTTAACCTCCATACGTTTTGTTTTAGCAATGTTGGTGGTTATTTTTCATATTCCTCAATTTTTTGAAAATCGAAATTTTCCATTTTATAATGGTTTAGCAATTTTTAATAAAGGGACTGAAGCTGTATATATGTTTTTTTCTTTAAGCGGTTTTTTAATTATTAAGCAACTTTATGAAGAAAAGAAAATAAAAAACACAATCAATATAAGGAGTTTTTTTTTTAGAAGGATGTTGCGAATTTTTCCATTGTATTATTTAGTTTTAATTTTTGGATTTTTATACTATCGTAGTATTTTACCTTTTTTGGGTTATAACTACGAAAACAATTATGATTTACTAACGGGAATTGTGTTGTCGGCAACTTTTTTTCCAAATATTTTTTGCACCTATTCGCCAGGAGGAATCTTAGAAATATTGTGGTCAATAGGAATTGAAGAGCAGTTTTACTTTATAATTGCACCAATATTTTTTATTTTACCATTCAAAAAAATAGTTGCGTTTCTAGCACTTTTTACTTTTGGGTACTTTTTATTGTTTTTTTCGGATAGCTTTGTTTTCTTGAAGCGGTATAATATGTTGTTTTTCTATTTTTCTTTTAGTGGTTTATGCGCTATACTCTTAAATAGAAAAAAAGTGCAAGACTTTGTTATTAGGATAAAGTATCCCGTATTGTTGCTCTTTATTTTATATTATGTGAGCTCTATATTTGAGGATAATCTAAATGAATTTTCATATAACTTACTTAGTATGATTTTATTTGGATTAACAATTTCGGTTTTAGTTCAAAAACCAGTCGAAATTCTGGAAAACAAATTAATGAATTACCTAGGCAAAATATCTTACGGTATCTATATGTTTCATGTGATTGTTATGCAGTTTGTTGGTTTAATGTATTTAAAAGTTATCCAAAAATTTAATCTACCAGCTGTAGCAGACATAATAATGGTTAATTTATTAATCATAAGTATTACCATAATTATAGCACACTTTTCTTTTAAATACTATGAAAGTTATTTTCTAAATTTCAAAAAAAAGTATAGAACTGATTTAAAATAAAATGAAACTATATTTGAAGTAATAAGTTTTAAAATCTAAAAAAATTGCAAGTAAAAACCAAAGCAATCGTAATTTCCTCCATTAAATTTCAAGAGAAAAGCTTGATTGTTAAATGTTTTACGCAATCTAGCGGATTGAAATCTTATTTTGTGCGTTCTGCTTTTTCGGGTCGAAAGTCAAACCAGAAAATTGCTTATTTTCAGCCGCTTTCTATTCTTGAAATTGAGGCCGTTCATAAAAACAAAGGAACGCTAGAGAATTTCAAAGAAATTAAAATTAGCACGCCTTTCCAAACCATACATACCGATATTTACAAAAGTACGATGGTGCTTTTTCTTTCAGAGGTATTGTATCATTCGATTCATGAAGAAGAAAAGAATGAGTTGCTATTTGATTTTCTAGAGACTGCGCTATTATGGCTAGACAATCATGACGAAATCGCCAACTTTCATCTTATTTTATTGCTAGAAGTAACTAAATATTTGGGTTTTTATCCTGATATTTCTGATATTGACCAACCTTTTTTTGAAATGAGAGAAGGTCATTTTACTCCTTTTATAGGTATAGATTCACTCACAGAACATCAAACCAGCTTATTCAAAAAATTAATAAGTCTGAAATTTGATAACAACCAAAAAATCTTTCATGTGCTCGAAAGACAACTCCTTTTAAAAGTCTTAATGGATTATTATCGCTTGCATTTGGATGGTTTTAAAAATCCAAAATCATTAGAAGTTTTGAAGGAGGTTTTTGCTTAAGTCTAGATACTCGCTTTTCTTTTGAGTTGAATACTGTTGCTAATAGTAAAAATTCTCATCTATAAAAAACGGCTTTGTAGCTGTAAAAACAACTCGTTTATCTATTACACTTTAATAGACGACGGATTATAAGGAAGTTTGATAAAAATTAATATCAAATGAAACTATATCAAATCATCGGGATGTTACTTATTTCCATCTTCTCTTTTGCTCAAACAGTAAATGAAGATAAATTATGGACTTTGGAAGATTGTATAATCTACGCTAAGGAAAACAGTATTACCGTAAAATCAGTAGCACTAACACTTCAATCAGCTCAAGTAAATTACGACAAATCGAAGTCAATGCGTTTGCCGAATTTGGTTGGGAATATTTCTCAAAACTTTTCTAGCGGAACTACGATTGATCCTATTACCAGTACTTATGTTTCGCAACAAATAAATTCAACAAGTCCGGTGTTGACATCGTCTGTAACTTTATTTCAAGGAAATCAACTGACCAATAAAATCAAGCAAAATGAATTACTTGTAGAACAAAATTCTCTTTATTTAGAAGAAGCTAAGAATAATGTGGCATTGAGCATAACCGAAGCTTATCTTCAGGCTTTATACAATAAAGAAGCAATTAGTATTGCGCAAAACAATTTAACTTCCTCAGAGAAAGAAGTTGCTAGATCCAAAGCACGATTAGATGCTGGAACAATTGCGATAAAAGATTATACAGACGCGGTTTCGCAGGCGGCTACCAATAAATATACGCTTGTTGCTGTGAAAAATAGTTATGCACAACAGCTTATTATTTTAAAACAATTACTGGAATTAGGTCCTGAAGACAGTTTTGAAATAGCAAACCTAGAAACTCAAAATACCGTTATAGCAGCGATACCAAATAAGGCAACTGTTTACAATCAAGCCTTAAGTAATTTACCAGAAATAAAAGCGGCTGCATTAAGTAAATCTGTTTCAGAGACAGGTTTGGACATTGCCAAAGGAGCTTATTTGCCTACATTATCGCTTTCGGGAAGCTTAGGTTCGGGTTATACAAGTGTTCAAGAAGCCAACTTTACTGATCAGTTGAATTTGAACTTTAATCAAAGAGTAGGGTTGTCATTATCAGTTCCAATTTTTAATAGAAATCAAACCAAAGGACAAGTTCAATTGGCAAAGATTGAAATAGAAAAAGCAGATATCGAAGCACAAGCATCTCAAAAAGAATTGTACAGAAAAATTGAAACGTCTTGGCAAAACGCCACTGCTTCGGTAGAGCAATTAGAAGCTTCAAAAATGGCAACTGATGCGGCGGCCGAATCGTACAAATTGGCTCAGAAAAAATACGAGCTGAACGATTTAAGTACAACGGATTTAGTGGTTAGTCAAAACATTTATACCAATGCGCAACAGAATTACATTCAAGCCAAGTATTTAAACATATTATACTTTCAATTATTACAATTTTATCAAGGAAACGAAATTAAACTTTAAGAACATGAACAAGAATAAAATAATCAAAGCATCTGTTATTATAGCGATTGTAGCCATTGCCTATCTAGGATATAACTTTGTTTCGGGTCCTGAAACGGCTGCTATAAAAGTAGAGACAATTAAAGCCAAGTCTGGCGATGTAGTGACAACAGTTACTGCAACGGGAACGCTACAGCCAATTACTGAGGTTAGTGTGGGAACGCAAGTTTCGGGTGTGGTAGAAAAAATTTATGTTGATTACAATTCGGTTGTAAAGCAAGGACAATTATTGGCAGAATTAGATAAAACGACTCTAAATTCAGCAGTAGTGTTGGCACAAGCATCTTATAACGGTGCGACCAATGAGCAACGTTATTTGCAAACGGTTTTTGATCGCCAAAAAACATTATTCGAAAACAAAGTGATTAGTAAGTCAGATTATGATGAGTCTTTATATAAATTGAATAATGCGAAAAGCGTTGTTTCGCAAAGACAATCAGATTTAGCGAAAGCCAAAACAAATTTGAGTTATGCTAGCATTTATTCGCCTATTGATGGTGTGGTTTTATCGAGAGCAGTAGACGAAGGGCAAACTGTAGCGGCCAGTTTAAGCACTCCAACATTATTTACAATTGCCAAAGATTTGAGCGAAATGCAAGTAGAAGCAAATGTGGATGAAGCAGATATTGGTCAGGTAAAACAAGGACAACGAGTTTCTTTTACAGTAGATGCATATCAAGGAGAAGAGTTTGCTGGGGTGATTACCCAAGTGAGATTAAACCCGACAACAACTTCAAATGTTGTGACTTATACAGTGGTTATAAAGGCAGGAAATCCAGATTTGAAATTAAAACCAGGATTAACGGCAACAATTACAATTTATACGTTAGAATTAAAAAATGTGTTAACGCTTGAAGCAAAAGGAGTGAATTTTGAACCAGACATGGAAGTTTTGAACAACTATCAAAAAACAAATGGATTTTCATCAGTTGCTGAGGTTGCTAAGTCAGGAACTACATCAGAAACAGCTACAATTTGGGTGATGACAAGCAAAGGAATCGCATCCAAAGCTATTAAGACGGGTACTAGTGACGGTGTAAATGTTGAAATCGTTAGCGGATTGTCAGCGGGTGAAGAAGTTGTATATAATCTAAAAGCTTTGACAAAAGCCGAAGTAAAATCGGAAGCAGGGGACAATGAGAGTCCGTTCATGACTAAACCACGTGGAAAAAAATAAGAATTATGTCAAAAACAATCATTAAAATAGAAGATTTGAAACGCTCTTTTACCATGGGTGAAGAGACGGTTCATGCTTTAAAAGGAATTTCGTTCAGTATTCAAGAAGGGGAATTTGTAACCATAATGGGAACGAGTGGGTCTGGAAAAAGTACGCTCCTGAATGTTTTGGGATGTTTAGACCAACCCAATTCTGGTTTGTATCAAATAGATGGTGTTTCGATAAAAGAATTGACTAAAAACGAGTTGGCTCGAATTAGAAACGAGAAAATTGGTTTTATTTTTCAATCTTATAATTTATTAGCTAGAACTACCGCAATAGAAAATGTGGAGTTGCCTTTGCTTTATAGTACTAAAAAACTATCGCCAGAGGAAATTCATGATAAGGCATTCAAAGCTTTGGAACAAGTCAATCTATCAGCAAGACTTGATCATACGCCTTCGCAGCTTTCAGGTGGGCAACAACAAAGAGTGGCGATTGCAAGATCTCTTGTAAATGAGCCGGTAGTGATTCTTGCTGATGAAGCTACAGGAAATCTAGATACGAGAACTTCATACGAAATCATGGCTTTGTTTCAAGAATTGAACAAGCAAGGAAAAACCATTCTGTTTGTAACCCACGAGCCAGATATTGCCACATTTACAGGGAGAACTATCGTGTTGAAAGACGGGCATATCATCCAAGATTACATTAACAACAATGTTCAATCGGCAGCCGAAGCACTTTTAGCTTTGCCAGTAGAAGAAGACTAATATGAGAACGCAAAATTTATTAAAAATATCCTGGAAAGCAATTGTGCTTAACAAGATGCGCACCTTTCTTACAATGCTAGGAATCATCATTGGGGTAGCCTCTGTAATTGCCATGCTGGCCATTGGGGAAGGATCGAAAGAGAGTATTAAAACTCAAATTTCGAGTATGGGTTCTAATATGATTACTATAAAACCTGGTAGTGATGTGCGTGGTGGCGTAAGTCAAGGAAGTAGCGCCATGGAAACCTTGACTTTAAACGACTATGAAGCCATTAAGAAGGAAACCACCTTGCTAACCTCTTTTTCGCCATTGGTAAATAGTGGAGGTCAATCCATTTATGGAGCGAATAACTGGCCAACTTCAGTTTATGGAGTGGCGCCAGATTATTTGAAAATTAAAATATGGGATGTAGCCGAAGGAAGTAACTTTACGGAAAAAGAAGTAAGTTCAGCAGCAAAAGTGGCAGTTATTGGGCAAACAGTTGCTGAAAATTTATTTGAAGAAGGAGTAAGTCCTATTGGTAAAATGATCCGTTTTAATAGTATTCCGCTTAAAATTATTGGAGTTTTAGAAAGTAAAGGGGAAAGTACTGGTGGTCAAGATCAAGATGATGTTATCCTTGTGCCTTACACAACAGTACAAAAAAGAATTTTGGCAATCACGCATTTACAATCTATCGTGGTTTCGTCTATAAGTGAAGAAGATGCGCCAAATGCAGTACTTGAAATTAATACTTTATTGAGAAAAAATCATAATTTAACGACAAATCAAGCAGACGATTTTTATGTTATATCAATGGAAGAAATGATCAAAACATTTAGTTCTACCAGTGAGATGCTAACGGTTTTGTTAGTAGCAATTGCGAGTATTTCATTATTAGTGGGTGGAATTGGGATTATGAACATCATGTATGTTTCGGTAAAAGAGCGTACCCGAGAAATTGGTTTGCGTATGGCAGTAGGAGGGCGAGGGTCTGATATTTTGATGCAATTTCTTATCGAGGCTATTTTGATCAGTATTACGGGCGGTATAATTGGTGTATCTTTGGGACTTGGAGCTACTTATTTTATAGAAAATGTGTTGCATTGGCCAGTGTCAGTGACTAGTACTTCCATTGTGATTTCGTTTGTTGTATGTGCTATCACAGGAATATTTTTTGGTTGGTATCCTGCTAAAAAAGCATCAAGTTTAGATCCTATAACAGCGCTTCGTTACGAATAAAAATTGAATAAATGAATTTTATAAAGAGTAAATCTGGTATAGTTTTTTTTCATGTAATGGTTTGGTTAGTTTTATTTAGCCTGCCTTATTTGTTGTCATACGGTCAAAATCAAGAGATTACCAAAGTGGTCGTGCATTCTTGGATTCCACTATTTTTTTATGCAACTCTTTTTTATTTAAATTTCTTTATCGTAATTGATCGTTTCTTTTTTACCAAAAAGCAGTGGGTTTACATCCTGATTAACGTGGCTTTGGTTTCGTTTTTTGTGGGTGTAAATACGACTATCAGACAGTATTTTTTAGATAATTATTTTTCTGAAAATAAAGTTGCTTTAAAGCGACCGCCAAGAAATTTTTTTATTTACGTTGATTTCATTTCTTTTGCGGTACCTGTAATTTTTTCATTGGCATTAAAAGTAATCGAAAAATGGATGAAAACGGAAGCTGAACGTGCGGAAGCTTCAAATATTAGGCTAGAATCAGAGTTACAGCATTTAAAATACCAGTTGCAGCCTCATTTTTTCTTTAATTCATTGAACAATATTTATTCGCTAGTAGATATTTCGCCCGAAATGGCAAAGCAAACCATACATAGTTTAGGGAAATTGATGCGTTATTTATTGTATGAAACCAACAATGAAAAAGTGAGTTTGATAAAAGAAATCAACTTTATGACTAATTATATTGAGTTAATGAAGTTGAGATTGCACGACGCTACAAAAGTGAAGTATGAGTTTCCAGATTTAAAACAAGACTTACAGATCTCTCCTTTGTTGTTCATTTCTTTAATCGAAAATGCGTTTAAACACGGAGTTTCGGCAGATAAGACATCAGATATTATTTTTAAGCTGAAAATAGAAGGAAAGCAATTGTACTTTTATTCTGAGAATCATAATTTTCCAAAAACAGAAACCGACAAAAGTGGTTCCGGTATAGGATTAGATAATTTGGAGAAACGCCTGTCTTTACTTTATCCAGAAAAACATTCTTTTACAGAAAAAGTAGAAAATGATACCTTTTCGGTAAATTTACAAATCGAAATATAAAAGTATGCTCATTCCAAATGTTTGATTTTGAGTAAAGACAAATAAAAAGTACGCATAAAATGGCCGATAAAATATCTTGTTTGATTGTTGATGATGAACCAATGGCGCTAAATTTGGTCGAAAGTTATGTACTCAAAACTCCCTTTTTACACTTAGTAAAAAAATGCAGCAGCGGGATACAAGCTCTTTCTTACTTAGATGAAGAAAAAGTAGATTTGATTTTTCTGGACATACAAATGCCAGATTTAACGGGTTTGCAATTGGCCAAAGTACTTCCAAAATCAACAAGAATTATTTTTACCACGGCTTTTGATCAATATGCCATTGAAGGTTTCAAAGCCGAAGCATTAGATTATTTGCTGAAACCTTTCGATTATTCAGAGTTTTTGATGGCATCTAACAAAGCCAAAGAATGGTTTGAATTAGTTAAAAATCAAGAAAAAAAGAATCCTGAAACTACTGATTTTCTTTTTGTAAAATCAGAATACAAGCAATTGAAAATCAATCTTAAAGAGGTTTTGTATTTTGAAAGTTTAAAAGATTATGTCAAAATATGGCTCATCAACAATCCAAAACCCATCTTGACTTTAATGAGTCTGAAAACGCTCGAAGAAGAACTTTCTGGAGATCAATTTATGCGTGTACATCGGTCATTTATTGTTGCCTTAAACAATATTGATGTGATTGAACGCAGTCAAATTGTGATCAATAATCAGCGCATCACTGTTTCAGATCAATACAAAAGTAATTTCCTTGAATTTGTAGCTAAGAATTCATTGGACTAACTATTGTTTTTTAATTTTTCGAATTAATAATAGTCTATATCCTCATTTTTCTATTTGCTTTATTCCTTTTATCTAATTAATAGGTTCAAATCGGTCTTTTTCTTTTATCTTTTATCACATTTACTCAAAATTCCTTACTTTCGCACTTCGATTAAAGAAAAGGATAAAATGAGCACAAAATTTACTGAATACAAAGGACTTGACTTACCTACGGTAGCGTCTGAAGTACTTGATTTTTGGAAAGAAAAAAACATATTCGAAAAAAGTGTAACCACTAGAGAAGGCGCTGAGCCTTACGTGTTTTTTGAAGGGCCACCATCGGCAAATGGATTACCAGGAATTCACCACGTGATGGCACGTGCAATCAAAGATATTTTTTGTAGATACAAAACCCAAAAAGGCTATCAAGTAAAACGAAAAGCAGGTTGGGATACCCACGGTTTACCCGTAGAACTAGGTACTGAGGCTGCTTTGGGAATTACCAAAGAAGATATTGGAACCAAAATTACGGTAGCAGAATACAACGAAGCATGTAAGAAAACCGTAATGCGTTATACCGATGTTTGGAATGACCTTACCGAAAAAATGGGGTATTGGGTAGATATGGAAGATCCGTATATTACTTATAAATCCAAATACATGGAATCGGTTTGGTGGCTTTTGAAACAAATCTACAATAAGGATTTGATGTACAAAGGATATACTATTCAGCCGTATTCTCCAAAAGCAGGAACGGGATTATCTTCTCACGAAGTAAATCAACCAGGAAGTTATAGAGATGTTACTGATACTACGATTGTAGCACAGTTCAAAACAATAAACGAAACTTTGCCGACTTCTTTTCAAGGACTTGGAGACATTCATTTCATGGCTTGGACGACTACTCCTTGGACTTTGCCATCGAATACCGCTTTGACAGTTGGGCCAAAAATCGATTATGTTGTTGTGAAAACATTCAATCAATATACTTTCTTGCCTACCAATGTTGTTTTAGCTAAAAATTTAGTTGGAAAACAATTTGGAAAAGGATTCTTTGCATCTGAAGAAGCTACAGATTTCGAAAACTATAAAGGTGGAGACAAGAAAATTCCATATCAAATCATCGCCGAAGCAAAAGGTGCTGATTTAGTTGGAATTCGTTACGAACAATTAATGCCTTTGGCTTTGCCATACCAAAATCCAGAAAATGCTTTTAGAGTAATTTCAGGAGATTTTGTTACTACCGAAGATGGAACTGGAATCGTACATACTGCACCAACTTTTGGAGCAGATGATGCTAAAGTAGCGAAAGAAGCAACTCCAGAAGTACCACCATTATTAGTTTTAGACGAAAATGGAACTGCAGTTCCTTTGGTTAATCTACAAGGAAAATTCATTGACGGCTTAGGAGACTATTCTGGTAAGTACGTTAAAAATGAATATTATAATGATGGCGAAGCTCCAGAACGTTCTATAGACGTCGAGATTGCCATTCGATTAAAAGAAGAAAATAAGGCTTTTAAAGTCGAAAAATATGTCCACAGTTACCCACATTGCTGGAGAACAGACAAACCTATTTTATATTATCCGCTAGATTCTTGGTTTATCAAAATCACAGAAGTTAGAGATAGAATGTTCGAATTGAACGAAACCATCAACTGGAAGCCAAAAGCAACTGGAGAAGGACGTTTCGGAAACTGGTTGAAAAATGCCAATGACTGGAACTTATCTCGATCTAGATTCTGGGGAATTCCGTTGCCAATTTGGAGAACCGAAGACAAACAAGAGGAAATCTTGATTGGATCGGTAGGAGAATTGTACGAAGAAATCGAAAAAGCTGTTGCAGCTGGTGTTCAAACTGAAAATCCTTTCAAAGGATTTGAAATCGGAAACATGGCCGAATCTAATTACGATATCGTTGATTTGCATAAAAATGTAGTCGATGGGATTACGTTGGTTTCTGCTTCAGGAAAACCTATGAAACGCGAAGCTGATTTGATTGACGTTTGGTTTGACTCCGGAGCTATGCCGTATGCACAATGGCATTATCCTTTTGAAAACAAAGAAAAAATTGATGAGAATAAAGATTTTCCAGCCAACTTTATTGCCGAAGGTGTCGATCAAACTCGTGGATGGTTTTATACTTTACACGCTATCGGAACTTTGGTTTTTGATAAAGTAGCTTATAAAAATGTAGTTTCGAATGGATTGGTATTAGATAAAAACGGACAAAAAATGTCCAAGCGTCTAGGAAATGCGGTTGATCCGTTTGTTACTTTAGGAGAATATGGTCCTGATGCGACTCGTTGGTACATGATTGCCAATGCAAATCCTTGGGATAACTTAAAATTTGACTTAGAAGGAATTGCTGAGGTTCGTCGTAAATTCTTCGGAACTCTTTATAATACCTATTCATTCTTTAGTTTGTATGCCAATATCGATGGTTTCCAATACAAGGAAGCGGATATTCCAATGAACGAAAGACCAGAGATTGACCAATGGATTATCTCGGAGTTGAATACTTTGATAAAAGACGTAGATGGTTTTTATGCCGATTACGAACCAACCAAAGCCGCTCGTGCCATTTCAGATTTCGTGCAAGAAAACTTGAGTAACTGGTATGTGCGTTTGTGTCGTCGTCGTTTTTGGAAAGGAGAATATGCTCAAGATAAAATCGCTGCCTATCAGACACTTTACACTTGTTTGTTAACGGTAAGTAAACTAAGTGCTCCTATTGCGCCATTTTTTATGGATAAGCTTTACCGAGACTTAACTTTGACTACTCAAACAGAAGAATTTGATAGTGTACATTTGGCGAAATTCCCAGAATACGTTGAAAACTTTGTTGATAAATCGTTGGAGAGTAGAATGCAGAAAGCACAGACCATCTCATCACTAGTTTTATCACTAAGGAAAAAGGAAATGATCAAGGTGCGTCAACCACTACAAAAGGTAATGATACCAGTACTTGACAACAATCAACGATTGGAAATTGAAGCGATTTCAGACCTAATAAAAGCTGAGGTAAACGTCAAAGAAATACAGCTTTTGGACGATGCTTCAGGGATATTAGTGAAGCAAATTAAACCTAATTTTAAAGCATTAGGGCCGCGTTTTGGGAAAGATATGGGGTTGGTTTCTAAGGAGATACAGGGTTTTTCTAACGAAAAGATCAATCAGTTAGAGCGTGAAGGAAGCTTAGCGATTGAAATTGCAGGAAATGCCGTAACTTTAACTTTAGAAGATGTAGAAATAACCTCTCAAGATATTGAGGGATGGTTAGTCGCCAATTCAAACGGTATTACAGTTGCATTAGACATTGTAATTTCACCAGAATTGAGAAGTGAAGGAGTTTCACGTGAATTAGTGAATAGAATTCAAAACCTAAGAAAAGATTCTGGTTTTGAAGTTACCGATAAAATAAAGGTTCATTTACAAAGCAACAGTATATTAGAAGCGGCAGTAAAAGAAAATTTAAACTATATCAAATCAGAGACATTGACCGAAGAATTAATTTTTCTAGAAAAAATTGAAGATGGCACTGAAATTGAATTTGATGATATTAAAACATTAATAAACATTACTAAATAATAGGGTTATGACAGATGAAGCTACACGATACTCAGACGCTGATTTAGCGGAGTTCAAAGTAATTATTTTAAACAAGATAGAAAAAGCACAAGCAGATTTGAATTTAATCAAAAGTGCTTATATGAATGATTTGAATAATGGAACAGACGATACCTCTCCAACATTCAAAGCATTTGAAGAAGGTAGTGAAAGCATGTCCAAAGAAGCAAACTCTCAATTGGCTATTCGTCAAGAGAAGTTTATTCGCGACTTGAAAAACGCATTATTCCGTGTAGAAAACAAAACTTACGGAGTTTGTAAAGTAACAGGAAAATTAATCGGGAAAGAAAGATTGAAAATCGTTCCTCATGCAACCATGAGTATCGAGGCCAAAAACTTACAACGTTAATTAGTTTCTTACAGCATTATTTAACGCTCCTTTGGGAGCGTTTTTTTTGATAAAAAGAGTATTTTTACGCACTTAAAAAAATTATAATGTCACTACTTAAAGCGTATCTATTAATATTCTTAATATTAATGGTCGATCAGGTTTCAAAAATCTATATAAAAACCAATTTCATTCTCGGAGAAGAAGTAGAAATTTTCAACTGGTGTAAAATCCTTTTTGTCGAAAATGAAGGAATGGCTTGGGGAACTAAAATTCCTGGTGAATACGGAAAATTGTTTTTGACCGTTTTCAGAATTTTTGCAGTAGGAGGAATCGGTTACTGGTTATGGGATTCGGTAGAGCGCAAACACAGTTCAAATTACCTGGTTATAGCGATTGCATTGATTTTTGCAGGCGCTTTAGGGAATATAATTGATTCTGTTTTTTACGGGGCTATTTTCGACGAAAGTCACTCGCAATTAGCGACTATTTTCACCGATCAGCCTTATGGAAAATACTTCCACGGAAAAGTAGTCGATATGTTTTATTTCCCTTTTTGGCACGGATATTTACCTGATTGGTTGCCTATCTGGGGCGGAAGAGAATTTACTTTCTTCAACGCGATCTTCAATATTGCCGATGTCGCTATCTCAACAGGGGTTGGAATATTAATCGTTTTCAACAAAAAAGCTTTTCATAAAGAAGATTACTAGAAATACATTTTTAAAAATTTATAGAACGGGCAAGTTTAATACTTGTCCGTTTTTTTGTGGTCTGAATTCAGTACAAAAAAACCGCTGATTTCTCGAGGGTGTTTCTATTACTTTGGTTTCTTTTTTGGATTTTTATGTGTACAAAATACTGCGTAAACTATAATTTTGTACTCTTCAATTTCGTAAATGATTAAATAAGGGAAATCTTTGATAAATACTTCTCTAAATGGACTTTTCTTTATCTGATAATGCTCAGGATAGACTGTCACACGTTCTAAATAAAGCTCTAAAGTATCCAGAAATCGTTCTCCGAGTCCTTTTCTATTCTCTTCATAATAATCATATGCTTCCTTAATATCTAAGTAAGCTTCTTCTTTGATTTTTAATGTGTATTTCATGGATTAAGAAGCGAGATTCTTTCTGACTTCGTCCCAAGTATAAGATTTGCTTTTTCCTTGTAAATGATTTTCTCTACGAGTTTCCAAGATTTTGTAATCACCTTCGGCAAGCTGTTCTTGTTCTGATTCTAAAATTGCTTTTATTTTATTTAAAACGGATTCTTTTTTAGTGTTCAAAAGCATTTCAATCAATTCCATTTTTGTCAATTGCATGTCCATAAGTTCCTTGATTTTAGTATTTCAAAGATAAGTATTTTCTTTTAGTATTTTCTAAGGAGCAAAACATTTGTCAGTTTCAGGTAATATGGGTTCCCGCTTTCCGCTATATCTTGTGGGGCATAAACGCCCGCCCCACAAGGATATCGCTGCAATCGGGGCTCAAAGAGCTAATATTGTTTTGTATTTGTAGATTTTTTCGTTTTATCTGTGTTCTCACGATAGCGAATCCGCGTCATCTGCGTTCCAAATATTCGTTTTTTGGAAAGTTGACTTTATTTAAAATTCATAAACCTTCTCTGGAGTCACACAATAATCCAAAGCAATATCAGATTCAAAAACATCTTCAATAACTGTTTCTGCAGCAAAGAAAGACAGTCCGATTTTGATAGTTTCTGGTTTGCACTCAGCTAAGAATTTATCGTAAAAACCTTTGCCGTAGCCCACTCGATTTCCTTTTTGGTCAAAGGCTAATAAGGGAATAAAAACAACGTCAATTTTGGAGGAAGGCACTTCTAATCCGTCCAAAGGTTCTGGAATGTTATATTCGTTTTTCTTAATTTGGGTGTTGTCTGTTAATAGATAATGTGTCATTCCGCGAGTTTCGAAATCGGCTTTGGAGATTACAATTTCTTTGTCTTTACCAGAAAGTAGGTGTAAAATTAACTCAGTATCGACTTCATTATGTTCCATTATGGGTAGGAAAACATGAAAATAGGTTTTGTCCCAAATAGGAAAAGCGATTAGTTTATTGGCAATCGCCAAACTCATTTCTTCGACTTGCTCTGTAGTGAGGTTTTGTCTAAGTGTTTTGTATTTGGTACGTAACGCTTTTTTATTCTGGCTCATTATACAAACTTTTGGAAATATGATACACTGCATCTCCTTGATAAACAATTGGCGAATGGTTGGCATTGATGATGTAACCATCGTTGGGCGCTTTTACTTTTTGCTCAAACTTGCCAAAAGGGTCGGTGATGGTCGCAAGGAGATCCCCTTTTTTGACAAATTGCCCAATTTTGTTGTGGTCGTGAAGCATTCCCGAGCAATTAGCACGCAACCACACTGATTTTTTGATGTAAATGCTTTCGGTTTCTTTTAGCTCAATGTTTTGTTTTGGGTCTAGCATTTCTAGGAAAGATAAAAATCGCTTGACACCTTCTATTCCTGATTGTGCAACATCATCATTGATGTCTAATGATTTTCCACCCTCGAATAGCAGCATTTTTACTTGGCTTTTTTGACAAGCATTTCGAAATGTACCCGAAATATTTTTGGAAAACAAAGTAAAGGGAGCGTTGAATATATCGGCCAATTGTTTGAGTTCTTCATTATCAGGTACCAATCGGATTTGCGGTGCGTTGAAACGACTAGCTCCACCGGCATGAAAATCAACTGCATAATCCACGTGTGGTATTATTTCAGTTAGAATGTGGTGCGCGAATCTACTAGCAAGAGATCCTTTTTTACTTCCAGGAAATACACGATTCAAATCACGTCCGTCTGGAAATTGGCGGGACATATTGATATAACCAAACATGTTGATGATAGGAATACAAATAATGGTTCCTCGTTTGGGTTTGTTAATTTTTTGAGTGATGATTTGGCGTACGATTTCGATACCGTTGATTTCGTCGCCATGAATACCTGCCGAAAAAAGTACGGTTGGTCCATCGATTTTGGATCGCTGAATGATGACTGGGATTTTTAGTCGGGCAGCATTGTGCAATTTGGCAATTTCCATATCGATGGTTTTGCTTTGGCCAGGCAAAATGGTTTCTCCTAGTATAATTAACTGTTTGTGTTGCTTCATGTTTTAAATAAAGTTTAAAAATATAAATTATAAGTGATGAATTATAAGTTATGAGCAGTTTTTCGTTTTAGAAAAATGTTATTTGTAAATTTGTTTGACAAAAATCTGTAAAATACGTTTAATATGTGGCTAATTTTTTAATTTTAAAAAATCAAAGATCCACTCCAACGAAATCTGCAATCAAAAATCGTTAATCAACAATCTGCAATCAAAAAATGTCAATCCCGCCTCTTGAACTTCAAATACAAACTTTGCCAGATGGGCCAGGTGTCTACCAATACTACGATAAAGACGGGAAGATTTTATATGTGGGTAAGGCCAAAAACTTAAAAAAGCGAGTTTCGTCTTATTTTAATAAAGTTCATGATAGTGCCAAAACAAATGTTTTGGTCAAGAAAATTGTGACCATCAAGCACATTGTAGTACCTACAGAAACCGATGCGCTGTTGTTGGAAAATAATTTGATTAAAACACTACAACCTCGATACAATGTATTGTTGCGTGATGATAAGAGTTACCCTTGGATTTGTATAAAAAAAGAACCTTTTTCGAGAATTTTTGCCACTCGAAGAATGGTCAAAGATGGTTCGGAGTATTTTGGTCCTTATACGAGTTTTAAGACCGTGAGTACGATTTTGGAATTGATCAAAGAACTTTATCCGTTGCGAACCTGCAATTTTGATTTGAGTCAATCGAATATTGATTCGGGTAAGTTTAAGGTTTGTTTGGAATATCATATTGGCAATTGCAAAGGGCCTTGTGAAGGACATGAACCACTTGAAGAATACCAAAAACAAGTAGATGCTATCCGGGATATTTTGAAAGGGAATTTCAAGAGTAGTTTGAAAGATTTCAAGAAGGTGATGATGGATTTGGCGCAAAATATGCATTTTGAAGAAGCTCAAAAAATCAAAGAAAAAATTGAGATACTAGAGAATTATCAATCCCGATCTACGATTATAAACCCAAAGATTACCAATATAGATGTGTTCTCTATTGTTTCTGATGAAGGAGCGGCTTATGTGAATTTTTTACAGATTTCGCATGGTGCTATTATTCGTTCGCATACCATGGAAATTAAAAAGAAATTGGACGAAACAGATGAAGAATTGCTAGAATTGGCGATTATCGAACTCCGGAATCGTTTCAAATTACTGTCTAGAGAAGTGATTGTGCCTTTTGCTGTTGATTTGGGAGAAAGTCTCAAAGTGACCGTTCCGCAATTGGGAGATAAAAAGCAGATTTTGGATTTGTCTATCCGTAATGCTAAGTTTTATAGAATAGAACAGTTGAAACAACTGCAAATTGTAGACCCCGATCGTCATACCAATCGAATTATGGCGCAAATGCAAAAAGACTTGCGATTGCCTGTAGAACCGAGACATATTGAGTGTTTTGACAACTCGAATATTCAGGGAACGAATCCCGTTGCGGCTTGTGTGGTTTTTAAGGATGGAAAAGCAAGTAAGAAAGATTACCGACATTTCAATATCAAAACAGTCGTGGGACCGGATGATTTTGCTTCGATGGAAGAAGTGGTGTACCGCCGTTACAAACGCTTGCTGGACGAAAACGAACCTTTGCCAAACTTGATTATTATTGATGGTGGAAAAGGACAATTATCATCGGCTTTGAAAAGTTTGGATGCGTTAGAGTTGAGAGGAAAAATTGCCATAATTGGTATTGCGAAAAGATTGGAAGAATTATTTTATCCTGGAGACTCGGTGCCTTTGTATTTAGATAAAAAGTCAGAGACTTTGAAGGTTATCCAGCAATTGCGAAATGAAGCCCACCGTTTTGGAATCACTCATCACAGAGACCGACGAAGTAAAGAAGCACTGAATTCTTCGATAGAATCCATACCAGGAATTGGCGAGAAAACGATGCTTACTTTGATTCAGCACTTCAAAAGTGTTAAAAGATTGCAGTTGGTGACTGAAAAAGAAATTTCGGATGTTATTGGAGTGTCAAAAGCCAAAAAAATTGTCGAATTTTACAAATCAAAAATGGAACAAGAGCCCAGCTAATTATTAGAAATGGAATTTATGAAAACCCGATTATTATATATGCAAAGATATATCACTCTTATTCTATTACTTCTTGCTGGTTTTCAGCTTGTAGCTCAAGAACAAAAAAGACCCAAAGTGGGTTTGGTTTTGAGTGGTGGTGGAGCAAAGGGTTTTGCTCATATTGGGGTATTAAAAGTACTCGAAGAGGCAGGAGTAAAAGTTGATTATATAGGAGGTACAAGTATGGGGGCCATCGTGGGTGGACTATATGCTACAGGTTATAATGCGGCTCAATTAGATTCGATATTTAAAGCAACTAATTTTGATGAATTATTAAGTGATTATATTCCGAGGTCGTCAAAGAATTTTTACGAAAAACAGAATGATGAACGGTATGCTTTAGTGTTGCCTTTTGATAAATTTAGAATCGGGATTCCAGAAGCACTTTCTAAAGGACTTTACAATTTTAATTTATTAAGTAAATTGACAAGAGGAGTAAGGTATGTTAGGGATTTTAATGAGTTACCTACCCCTTTTTTATGTATAGGTTCTAATATTGAAACAGGGAAACAGGTTATCTTGGATAAAGGTAATTTAGCGCAAGCCATGATTATTAGCGCTGCATTTCCATCTTTATTTTCTCCAATAGAATTAAATGGAGAATTGTTAATAGATGGAGGGGTAACTAATAATTACCCAATTGACGAAATAAAGGCTTTAGGTGCGGATATTATTATTGGTGTCGACGTACAAAATGATTTATTAGATAAAAAAGCTTTAAATGACGCAACACGCATATTGGTTCAGATCACCAATCTCCATTCTATTGAAAAAATGAAGAGGAATGTACTAAAAACAGATATTTACATTAAAC
Organism: Flavobacterium ovatum; assembly: GCF_040703125.1. Classification (NCBI taxonomy): domain Bacteria; kingdom Pseudomonadati; phylum Bacteroidota; class Flavobacteriia; order Flavobacteriales; family Flavobacteriaceae; genus Flavobacterium; species Flavobacterium ovatum. The sequence continues at coordinate 637,559 of NZ_CP160035.1, read as the reverse complement.
CTGATATAAAAGATTATGGGGTGATTTCATTTGACTTAGGTGATGAAATTGTAAAAAAAGGGGAAGAAGCTGCTTTTTCAGTATATGAAAAATTAAAGGCTTTAGTTGACGAGAATAATGAATATATAAAGCCTCCTTTGAATGTAAAACAGGAGAAACTTAAAATTCAGAAGATTAATTGCAATGAGTTAGATAATTATACCAAAGAATATATTACGGGAAAATTACGTTTTAAGGCAGATACTGAAATAACGTATAAACAACTAGAGCAAGGAGTTAATAATATTGATGCCACTCATAATTTTAGCAGTATTGATTATTTTTTGACTCCTAATATTGAAGGAGGCGATGATTTAAATCTAGTATTGAAGGAACAGCCTATTAAATCACTTCTGAAATTTGGTTTACATTATGATGAGTTGTTTAAAAGTGCAGTTTTAATTAATGTAACGCAAAAGAAACGTTTTTTTAAAAATGATATTGCCTCTCTAGATATCGTACTAGGGGACAACGTGCGTTATAATTTTGACTACTATATAGAGGATGGATATAATTTTAATGTAGGTTTTAAATCGCAGTTCAATCAGTTTAACCGTAATGTAACCAATACTCAGGGGAGTTTAGATTTTGCCTTTTTAGGAACAAATACCGTAAATGTAGATTTTAAGGATATAACCAATCAGGTTTATTTTCAATCTTGGTTTTTGCAAAAAATTTTAATGGGAGGTGGTCTGGAGTTAAAATATTTAAAAATAAAATCAGAAACCTTGTCCAATGTGAATCCAGTATTAGATAATAGCACTTATTTAAGTGCTTTTGGTTACCTTAAAGTTGACAATCTTGATGATAAACATTTTCCAAAAAAAGGATGGTATTTTTCAGGAGACATTAATACCTATTTATGGTCTTCTGATTATACAAATGCCTTCAATCCATTTACAATAATGAAAGGAGATTTTGGGGGAGCAATATCTATTTGCAATAATTTCACGGTAACAATTAGAAATGAAGCGGGTTTTTCAGTAGGAGATAAAAGTGTGCCTTTTTTAAATTTTGTTTTAGGTGGCTATGGATTTAATCCAATCAATAACTTTAGGCCGTTTTATGGCTATGATTTTTTAAGTTTAGGGGCTAATAGTTATATAAAATCAACGGTTAATTTGGATTATGAGTTTTATAAAAACAATCATTTTAACTTTGCTGCTAATTATGCCAACTTGGGCAATAAAATTTTCAAGAACATTAATGACTGGGTTTCGGTGCCTAAATATTCAGGTTATGCAATTGGTTATGGGCTAGAAACTATTATTGGTCCAATCGAAATTAAGCACTCTTGGTCACCAGATAACGCAAAAGGGTTCTCTTGGATAAGCATTGGGTTTTTATTTTAAATCAATGTCCCGTCCTGAAATAGCGATACACAAAAAGTATCCTTATGGAAAAACATGAAGAAACACGCTATGTTAAGCGAACGCAAAAAGATTACTCAATGTCTTTTAAATTGCAAATTGTCCAAGAAATTGAACGAGGACATCTTACGGCAACAGCTGCTACAAAAAAGTATGAAATTCAATGTAGAAAAACTGTAGTCAATTGGCTCAAGAAATTTGGTAACTTTGATTGGGAGAACCAAACACCATTTACTATGTCAAAGTCACCAGAACAAAAGATAATGGAGCTTGAAGCCAAAGTAAAACTTCTAGAGAAGCAGAAGTCCTTTTTGGAACAACAAGCCTTTGTTGCGGATAAAAAAGCAATCATTTTTGATATGATGATTGAAATAGCCGAGAAAGAATATCAAATTGATATCCGAAAAAACTCATCACCCGAACAATCGACCATTTTAAACAAAAAGAACAGCAAACAATAATGTTCGCCTGTAATTTGTTCGGGGTAGACAGACAGGTTTATTATCGTAGAATTAAAAGGAAAGTTATCAAAGAATCTAAAGCAATTCAAGCGGTTTCATTGGTTATGGATATAAGAAAATCAATGCCTAGATTAGGCACTAAGAAATCATATCTTTTGTTATTGGACGAGCTTAAACCAATGAAAATTGGTAGAGATAAATTATTTGATATACTCAGAGCTAATCACTTATTAATCCAACCAAAACGCAGTTATCACATTACAACTAATTCACATCATCGCTTTAGAAAACACCAAAATAAAATTCTAGATTTAGAAATAAATAGACCCGATCAGGTTTGGGTTTCTGATATAACATACATTGGGAAAAGAGATAAACCGTGTTATTTAAGTATCGTTACTGATGCTTATTCTAAAAAGATAGTGGGTTATTATGTTGCTAACAATATGAACACCGAAAGCAGTGTTATAGCCCTAAAGATGGCTATACAGCAAAGAAAAAACAAGGAAGTACCTTTGATTCATCATTCAGACAGAGGATTGCAATATTGTGCCAATGATTACCAAAACATCCTAAGTAAAAATGGAATATTGCCAAGTATGACACAGAACTCTGATCCATATGAAAATGCGGTCGCTGAAAGAATAAATGGAATTCTAAAACAGGAATTTATGATTGATAAATATAATCTAGATTTGAAAATTATGAAGAAAATCGTAAAAGAATCAGTTGATATATATAACGAATTACGACCACATTATTCTAATTATATGCTAACACCAAATCAAATGCACTTGCAGAATCAAATTAAAATGAGAACATATAAAACAAAAAACACTTGCAAAAAAGTTCTTGCAAGTGTTTAATTAATTATTTTTAGTCTAATAATCTGTATCGTTTATTTAGGACTAGACACAAAATCTAACAAATTGTTCTTTTTGCTGTTTTTTTTATCGTAAAACTTTTAAGTTATAATTATAAGGATAATATAAAAAAACCTGTTTTTTTGTAATATGTAAAAAAATAACCGTTTTTATGAAGCAACTTCATAAATCGTATTAGAATTACGGGTTTTGATGTAAAATATTCAATGTTCTTGCTTAACTTTGTAATCACAAAACGGAGGGGGTGGTTTCCTTCCTATTTGATATAAATTTCATAATTTATAGTTTTTTGGTTAGTTAATAGTATAAAAACTCAGTCATTATTTGACTGAGTTTTTATGTTTTAATATATTTGGAACAAATTTTGTATTCCTAATCAATAAATAAAGTAAGTTATGAAAAAATTAGTACTCTTCTTAATATTGATTTCCATCTTTGGTTTTGATTCTCGCAATGATGATGCTTTTGGACCAGGAGAATGGTTTAAATTTCGAATCCATTACGGCTTTGTAAATGCAGGATACGCAACACTTGAGGTTCAAGATGCTGTGATAGATAATAAAAAAGCATTCCACGTCATTGGAAAAGGTTACACTACTGGAATGTCTCGTTTCTTTTTTAAAGTAGATGATTTATATGAAAGCTATATAGATAAAGATTCAGGGAACCCATATCGTTTTGTAAGAAAAATAGACGAGGGTGGTTACACGAAAAATCAAGAAGGTTTTTTTAATCAACCGTCTAATAAAATCTTAGTAAAAGATTATAAAAACAAGAATGAGAAAACGTTTGTTATCCCTAATAATACCCAAGATATTTTATCTTCTTTTTACTACTTAAGAAATCATCCAGGTATTGATAAATTGAAAATTGGAGAATCAATCGTTATAGATATGTTTTTTGATGATGAAACCACAAAATTTAAGTTAAAGTATGTAGGTCGTGAAGATATTACCACTAAATTTGGAATCGTTTCTACAATGGTGTTTCGACCACTGGTTCAATCAGGTCGGATATTTAAGGAACAAGAGAGCTTAACTGTTTGGATATCAGATGATGACAATAGGTTGCCTATCCGAATAAAGGCTAGTTTAGCCGTTGGTTCAATAAAAGCAGATTTGGAAGCATTTAAGGGATTGAGCAATCCATTTAAAATAAAAATGTAATGAACATTAAGGAGAGTACGGGCACTATTTTAAAAAATATAGAATTAAAATACGAAGCTATAGACCAAAAGACAGATACACAACTAGAAGGGTTGCTTTGGTCTAAACCCATGACTTATTGGGATTATATACATACTGATGCATTGTTAAATTTGCAAGTTCAAAGAACAACCTTACCTGATGAAATGGTTTTTATCCTATACCATCAAGTAAACGAGTTAACTTTTAAAATGATACTTTGGGAAATAGATCAAATAGCCAATACTCCTAATCTCCAGGCTGATTTTTTTGCAGAACGACTGGAAAGAGTAAGCCGTTATTTTGATATGCTGACTACTTCATTCAGTATTATGGAGAATGGTATGGATGTAGAACAGTACATGAAATTTAGAAATACACTTACGCCAGCCAGCGGATTCCAAAGTGCTCAATACCGTTTGATTGAATTTAGTTCTACAGATTTGATTAATCTAGTAGATTATAGATATAGAAAAACAATTGATAAAAGGATGTCTGTAGAAGATGTTTTTGAAAAATTGTATTGGCAAGCCGCAGGAAAGGATCATCAAACAGGTAAAAAATCATTCACTCTAGAGTCATTTGAAAAGAAATACAAAGCAACTTTCTTAACTTTTATGGAAGAACATAAAAGTTGTAATATTTGGCGAAAATTCAAACAACTTTCAGTTGATGATCAAAATAATTCAGTGCTTATTGAAGCGATGAGACATTTAGATTATACTATAAATATCACATGGGTGATGCAACATTTAAAAGTAGCTATAAAATACATTGACCAAAGTGGACAAGGTGATGGTGAAGCTACTGGAGGAAGTGACTGGAGAAAATACATGCATCCTAAATATCAAAAGAGAATATTTTTTCCGGAGTTATGGTCTGTAGTGGAATTGGAAAATTGGGGAGAAGAAAAGTAAATTAAAAATATAAAAAAGAAATCAAAGTTTGAAGCATTTAGTATCCATTATTATCGTATTAACTACGCTATTCTCTTGCAATAAATCAGAAAAAAAAGTAGAAATAAAAAAAACAGTAAAACCTAAATTAGAGCATTCGGATTTTGGATTTAACTATGCTGATTTTAATGTTGTTGAGGATACAGTTAAAAAGGGGGATACTTTTGGAACTATTCTAGAAAGACAAAATATAGGTGATCGTAAGGTTTATGAAATAGTTCAAAGTGTAAAAGATACTTTTGACGTTAGAGTTATTAGGCCTAATAAAGCGTATACTATGCTCCGGTCTAAAAATAAAACTAATAAACTAGAGGTTTTTATTTATCAACGAGATGCTTTAAATTATTACGTTTTTGATTTTAGAGATACTGTTATTGTAGCCTACAAAAAGACGAGGCCTATTACAATAAGAAAGAAAAGTATTGGAGGTGTTTTAAAAGGATCCTTGTCTGAAACACTTGACAGGGCTGGTGTAGATGCTGGATTAGCAAGTCAGATTACTAAAGTATATTCTTGGACCATCGACTTTTTTAAGTTAAAAAAAGGAGATCGTTTTGGAATCGTATTTACAGAACGTTTTGTAAATGATTCTATATATAATGGCGTTGACGAGCTTCAAGGGATGTTTTTCGAGTATAAAGGGAAAATTAATTATGCATTTCCATTTATCAAAGATGCTTCTTCAGGCAAAGTCGAATTTTACGACGAGGACGGAAAAACCCTGAAAAATTTCTTTCTAAAAACACCTATTAAATTCAGTCGAATATCCTCACGTTTTTCAGGTAATAGATTTCACCCCGTACAGAAACGATGGAAAGCACACAAAGGAACGGATTATGCCGCACCAACTGGAACACCTATAACTACTACTGCTTCTGGAGTGGTAGAAATGACAGGTTATACCGCTGGAAACGGGAATTATGTCAAGGTAAAACACAACGGAACTTATTCTACTCAATATTTACACATGTCTAAGATTTTAGTGCGACGTGGGCAAAGAGTTACACAAGGTCAGGTTATTGGTAAGGTGGGAAGCACTGGGTTAGCTACTGGTCCTCACGTATGTTATCGTTTTTGGAAAAATGGTGTTCAAGTGGATGCTTTGAGGTTAAATTTGCCTTCAGGTGAACCTATGACAGGAACTTATAAGTCTAAGTATTTACAAACTATAGAACCGCTCAAGAGAGAATTGGACAGCATAGGGAATTTGTAAAATAAATTAAACCTAATTGTAAAAGAGAATCATGGTCTTCGGATAATGGTTCTCTTTTTTATTATCTCAAATGTTTGCTTTGCCGTAATTTTATGTTGGTTTATTTTTGCAAAGGTCATGTCTATCATTAGTAATGATAGATATTACTCATTAGTAATGATTAATATGGGTTAACAGTGTTTTTTGGTCATTATGTGAACTTATAGAAAAATTTATTCTTCACTTAAAATTGCAATTAAATCCTATATTTGATATTGTAAGTTCTTGTGTTTACCTTCAAATACGAATTAAGGAACTTGAAGACGCGGGTTTTATACTATTTTAATTTAAGAAAAAGTTAATGATAAAAGAAATCGATTATTTATATCAAAGAGCAACAATAATCATTCATTTTTTACTTTCGAAAAGTAAAGACGGCTCCATTATTAGGCAATTCGAAACAGTTGTAAACGACGCTTATAAGAACAAGAAAGTAAAAGATTTGAAGAGTTTATCTAGGGATTTGAATTCTTGGGCAAAAGGTTTGTCTCGGAATGATGGTAAACAACTCGAGTTAATTTTAAAAGACAAGTTTGAGGATGATTTGTCCGGTGACTCGGTTACTATCAATGCTATTCAAGACCTGTTGAATAAAGGGAAAATTCAAAACGAAGAATCATATAGAATAATTCATGAATATTTATTGGAAATCACAAAGGATGATTTGTTTTATGAAAGAAAACCAGCATTAGAGAATTTAATTAAAGAATATGATTCTACTCATATTTAAATTAGTTTTGTCATCTACAAAGTACAGCGAGAGTTGTGCTTTTTTTGGTTTTTAAGGAATTTCCCAAATTCAGAACAATAATAGCTCTTTAGCCCCGACTGTCCCGAAGTTTCGGGAGGCATCCTTGTGGGGGCTTTGGTTTTGCCCCCACAAGATATAGCGGAATGCGGGAAACCAATTGCCTGAAACCACCCAATTTTCTGCTCCTTATAAAACAACTTAGTGTAATTAAATCAGTTTAAAGTATTTTCAGTATTTTTACGACCATTAAAAAACTTGAACTAAATAAAAATGGCTTTACAAACAATTAATCCAACAACAACTGCCTCTTGGAGCAAACTTCAAAAACATTTTGAAGCAATTAAAAACGTTTCTATGCAAGAGATGTTCAAAGGAGATACTTCTAGGACAGAAAAATTTAATATTCAATGGAATGATTTCTTAATTGATTATTCTAAAAACAATATCAGCCAAGAAACCATTGCTTTACTGCTGGAATTAGCAAACGAAATGGGCTTGAAAGAAGCGATAGCCGATTATTTTGATGGTGCTATTATCAACAAAACCGAGGACAGAGCTGTACTTCACACCGCTTTGAGAGCCAAAGAGTCAGAAGTTGTTACTGTAAATGGAGTAAATGTAATTCCAGAAGTGTATGAAGTAAAAGCAAAAATTAAAGCGTTTACCAATGAAGTGGTTTCGGGACAGCGAAAAGGATATACAGGTAAAGCTTTTACAGATGTGGTAAACATCGGTATTGGAGGATCTGATCTTGGGCCTGCAATGGTGGTTGAAGCACTTAAATATTATAAAAATCAACTAGATGTTCATTTCGTTTCTAACGTTGATGGGGATCATGTGCAAGAGATCATCAAGAAATTAAATCCAGAAACAACACTTTTTGTTATTGTTTCTAAAACGTTTACGACTCAAGAAACTTTGACGAACTCAGAAACAATTCGCAAATGGTTCTTGGAATCGGCTAAGCAAGAAGATGTTGCCAAACATTTCGTGGCGGTTTCTACCAATTTAGAAAAAGTAACGGCATTCGGAATCAATCCTGACAACGTATTCCCAATGTGGGACTGGGTTGGAGGTCGTTTTTCTTTATGGAGTGCGGTAGGTTTAACAATAAGTCTAGCAGTTGGTTATGATAATTATGCACAGTTATTGGAAGGTGCAAACGAAATGGATACCCATTTTAAAACTACCGATTTTGATCAAAATGCACCTGTGATTTTAGGGTTATTAAGCGTTTGGTACAATAACTTTTTTGGAGCAGAAAGCGAAGCACTAATTCCTTACACACAATATTTGCAAAAATTAGCACCTTACTTACAGCAAGGTACTATGGAAAGTAATGGTAAGAGTGTAGGTCGTGATGGGAAACCGGTAGATTACCAAACGGGAACAATCATCTGGGGAGAACCTGGAACCAATGCACAACATGCCTTTTTTCAATTGATTCACCAAGGAACAAAATTAATTCCTTCGGATTTTATTGGATATGTAAAACCACTTTACGGAGACGAAGATCATCATGACAAATTAATGTCTAACTACTTCGCTCAAACGGAAGCACTTTTGCACGGAAAAACAACTGCTCAGGTTCAAGCTGAATTTGATAAACAAGGACTAGATGCAGCTACAGCTGCTTATCTTTTGCCATTCAAAGTATTTACAGGAAACAAACCTACGAATACAATTTTGATCGAAAAGTTGTCTCCAAGGACATTAGGTTCATTAATCGCTATGTACGAGCATAAAATTTTCGTTCAAGGAATTATTTGGAACATCTTCAGTTTTGATCAATGGGGAGTTGAATTAGGTAAACAATTGGCTAATTCTATTTTAGAGGAAATCAATACTAAGTCTGTTAAAGATCACGACAGTTCTACTTCATTTTTGTTGAATTATTTTTTAAAAAATAAGTAAGAATAGTACAGCTCGTTAAAGAGGTGTTAAATCTCAAAGGCCTTAATGCTTCTATAGCATTAAGGCTTTTTTTTATGACTTTTTTGTTTATATTTGTTTTAAAAAATAATTATTTATGTACAATATCTTAAAAGAATTTCATTCGGGATGGGCTTATTTGGCTCTTTTTTTATTGGTTTTAGCTGTAGTTAATTCAGCTATTGGTTTATTTTCTAAAAAAGAATTTACCCCTTGGGATAGAAAAGTAGGTATCATGGCGTTGATTGGAACACACACTCAATTGCTTTTTGGATTGATATTGTATTTCGTATCTCCATTAGGATTTTCGTCTCTTGGACAAATGTCTGACAAAATGTTGCGATTAACTTCTCTTGAACATCCACTGATCAATATCATCGCTATAACTTTAATCACTATCGGATGGTCTAAACATAAAAAATTAATTACTAGTCAATCTAAATTTAAAACATTTTCTATTTTTTATGGAATTGGATTGTTGCTTATCTTGAGCAGAATACCATGGAATTTATGGTTGTAAGGCAGTAATTTACTTCATATTTCAGAAATTTATAGCTCTGGGTATGGTTTTTGCAAAATAGATTATAATTAAAAAAATCAAAATGAGAAAATCGATAACACTATTTTTTTTAATAGCTATTATTGGACTAGCCACCAGTCAAAGTTCCATTGTTGAGAAATTAAAAGCTTCTTTGCATAAAACGTCAGTTTCTAGAGATTCCGTAAAAACTGTTAAAGATACTGTTCGTCAAGAACCGCACCTTAAGCTAAAAATTTTTAAAAAAGATGCGAATGCTTCCTATTATCATGATAAATTTAATGGGAGGCGAACCGCAAGTGGAGATAAATTTGATAATAACTCCTATACTGCAGCACATAGAAAACTTCCTTTTGGGACTAAATTAAAAGTAACCAATCAAGCAAGTGGTAAATCGATAATCGTTGAAGTGACTGATAGAGGTCCCTTCTCCAGAGGTCGTGAAATTGATTTGACCAGAAGAGGTTTTATGGAAATTGCTAAAAATAAGGGAATTGGTATTATGGTTGTAACTATCGAAGAAGTAATTGATTAGTTTTCTACCAATGAATATAAGGATTACAACTTAAATACGAGTTGTAATATCGTTTATCTCCCGTTACTTCTTGCCCCAGCCAAGATGGTTTTTCAAAAGCCTGCGTTTCGGACAATAATTCAATTTCGGCCATAATCAAGCCTTTATTTTCTCCATAAAACACATCAATTTCATAAACATGACCGTGTACTTTTACCTCAAAACGTGTCTTGTCAATCGTCCCCTTTTCGCATAATAAAAGTAAATTCTCAGCCTCTTCTACTGTAATTTCTTTTTCCCACTCAAAACGTGACAGTCCAGATTCATTTGACGCGCCTTTAATGGTCAAGAATCCACGATCTCCTTTAGTGCGAACTCTAACCGTTCTTTCGGGAACAGAGCTTAAATAACCTTGTTTAATTCTTTTTTCGGAAAATGCCTCTTTTTTGAATGCTTCAGAAGTTACTAAAAATTTGCGTTCTATTTCAATCATCATACCTTTGTTTAATTAGGAGCTTATTCCAGCTGTCCGTTATAGCCCTCAGTTCAAAAGCTTTTTTACTAGGTTCGTTGCAGGAGCTTATTTTAGTCGCTCTGCATCTCCCGTAAAAAATAGCTTTTCGCCTTCGGGGCTACCACTACCATCTGGGCTAGCCCGTTTCCAAAAGTAAATTATTTTAATAACAAATTCACATCTCAAAGAAAATCCTAGCTAAATTTGTCACATGGATGAGCCGCTCTTAAATAGAAAGATTATACACATTGATATGGATGCATTTTTTGCCTCTGTAGAGCAATTTGATAATCCCGAATTAAGAGGAAAACCCATTGCCGTAGGTGGATCCGAAAATCGTGGTGTGGTAGCTGCTGCAAGTTACGAAGCACGGAAATTTGGAGTACGATCTGCCATCAGTGGTTTACAAGCCAAGAGAAATTGTCCCGAATTGATTTTTGTTCCTCCTCGTTTTGAGCGCTACAAAGAAATCTCCAAAAAAATTCAAGCCATTTTCAAGGATTATACCGAGTTGATTGAACCGCTCTCATTGGACGAGGCCTATCTAGACGTCACCCAAAACAAAAAAGGAAACCCCAGTGCAAGTCTTTTAGCAGAGGAAATTAGGACTCGTATTTTTAACGAAGTAGGTTTGACGGCATCGGCAGGAATTTCGATCAATAAATTTGTTGCCAAGATTGCTAGTGATTATAACAAACCCAACGGTCAAAAAACTGTAAATCCAGATGAGGTCGAGTCTTTTTTAGAAGTGTTGGCTATCCGGAAATTTTACGGAGTGGGGAAGGTAACTACTGAGAAAATGTACCAATTGGGTATTTTTACAGGATTAGATTTAAAATCAAAATCTTTGGAATTTCTAGAAAAACACTTTGGTAAGTCAGGTGCTTTTTATTACAACGTGGTTCGCGGAATTCACAACAGTCCCGTAAAATCAAATCGTATATCAAAATCAGTAGCAGCAGAACATACTTTTGAAACAAATTTATCTTCCGAAATCTTTATGTTGGAAAAATTGCAAGGGATAGCAGCTTCCTTAGAGCGAAGGTTAAAGAAGAATAACGTTTCAGGCAAAACGGTAACGCTTAAAATAAAATACAGCGATTTCACGCAACAAACCCGCTCTAAAACCTTGCCTTATTTCATAGCCGATAAAGGATTGATCCTGGAAACCGTTCAAGAACTTTTATACCAAGAACGAATGAAAGATTCGGTACGTTTACTTGGTATTTCTATGAGTAACTTGAATACGGAGACCACGGAAAAGAAAGTGGTTGTAGCAGTGCAGTTGAAGTTTAAGTTTTGATTTCAAGTTTGGTTGATATAATTGTAGTTAGAAAGCATTAGTGGAACTACTAAAACAAAAAAAAATCCTTCTCAAAAAGAAGGATTTAGTATATAATAGATGTGCCGTTAATGGCAAAATTAGTCTTTGCTTGAAAGTTTAGAAAGTAACCTTAGGAATTCAATGTATAACCAAACAAGTGTTATCATTAATCCCATAGCGCCAAACCACTCCATGTATTTTGGCATTTTTTCTTGGACCCCTTTTTCGATTCTATCAAAATCTAAGAAAATGTTCAAAGCAGCAATAATAATTACAAATACACTTATTCCAATACTCATCATAGAATTTCCGTAGTGTACTGGTTGAAAACTAGTAAACATTGAAACTACCCAAGAAATCAGGTAATATGTTGCAATAGCAAAAGTAGCCGCAATCACAACCGATTTAAATTGCTCAGTTACTTTTACAATTTTGAATTTGTACAATCCTAAACATACTAGGAAAGTGGCAAAAGTAGCTCCTACAGCTTGAATTACTATTCCAGGATATTGTGCTTCAAAAATAGCGGAGATACCACCAATGAATAAACCTTCAAATAAGGCGTATCCAGGAGCTAAATAACCAGAATATTGTGGTTTGAAAGCCGAAATAACAACTAATACTAAACCAACAATTGCGCCACCAATAGCAGGGAGAATCGGATTCATACCATTAAAAGCCATCCACCAAATCACCATTGCCGAAGCTGTAAGTAATAAGAATAATAATGCCGTTTTGTTAATCGTTCCAGCAAGGGTCATTTCTTGATCTTGACCAATTACAGTTGCTTCATGTATTTGCTCTGCTTTTGAAGTAGGAGAGAATGATTTATTATTTAAAAACGGGTTGCGTGATTTAAATTCCATAATTGTAATTTATTTATTGCATCAAAGATAAATTAAATAATTATAGTTCGAAATGGAGATTCTAAATTTTAGATAAAGTTTATGTTTTATAAGAACTTATTGGTGTTATTGTATTTGGCGGGATGGACAGTGTTGTTAGATAAAAGACTTATTATTCTGTAAGGTTTTTTGTTTAAAAACACAATTGGTTAACCAATTTAAGGCCTTTTTTGCAATCTATCCTATTTTATTTAATAGGTTTGCTTAATAAAATAAATCATACTCTTAAAAATTTACAAAAGTGAAAAGAATACTACTACTGGTACTACATTTTTTTATCTTGTTACTTTCATTATCAGCTAATGCCCAGTTGGTAAGTACAAAAACGGAACTGACAACTGCGATTTCAACTGCGAGTGCAGGAGCAATAATTATTCTGGCTGACGGTGTTTGGTCTGATACCTATATTAATATTAATAAAACTGGAACAGCTGCGAAACCCATAATAATTAAAGCACAAACCCCAGGTCAAGTATTTTTTGAAGGAAACTCTAGAGTCGCAATGGGTGGTGCTTACATTACATTTCAGGGAGTTGTTTTTAGAAACCCATCTAATTTGGTTGCCACTAGTATTACTATTGAACCTGTTATCAAATTTAGAGACGCCAGTTCCAATACCTGTAGTAATTGTACTGTCACAAATGTTAAAATAGATGCCTATAACGGTACAACTGCTCAGTCTGCCACTACTACCCTTGTCTATAAATGGATTTTGCTTTATGGACAATATAACGAAATAAGTTATTGCTCATTTATAGGGAAAAATGGAATAGGTAGCACTATTAATGACAATAGAGATGTTAATGCGCCAAATTACACCAAAATTCATCACAATTATTTTGCCGATAGAACATTTGTAGGGAATTATGTAGATCAATATAATGATCAAGATGCCATCCGTATAGGGAATAGTAGTACTTCGCTATATGATTCGTTTACCGAAGTTTATGATAATTTGTTCAGTAATTGGTTTGGGGAAATTGAAGTAATTTCGAATAAAAGCTGTAACAACAAATACTATAACAATACTTTTAGTAATTATAGCGGTTCTTTGACCCTTAGACATGGCAATAATTGTGAAGTCTATGGCAATTATTTCTTAGCCAATAACCAATTATTTTCTGGAGGAATTAGAGTATTAGGCGAAAATCATAAGATATATAATAATTATATAGAAAATGTAAATTCGATCAAATCAACTGCTGCTGGCGGAGGAACTTCTTCTAATTTGGGTGGGATTAATTTAATTGGCGGAATTTCTACTTCAGTAGGTGGTGCAAATCTAAGTGGTTATTACCAAGTGAAAAATATAATGATTACTAATAATACATTTGTAAATGGAGATTATGGTATTAGACTTGGGGGTGGTTCTAATACGTTACCGGCATTAAACATGGTTGCTGCTAATAATCTGTTTTTAATGCCTACTTCTACTAAGAAAGCAGTTGAAGAAATTATAGCGGCAGACTCTTCTTCTCCTTATACCTTTACAGGAAATATTAAACAATCCGGCACTTGGACCCTGAATGGTAATCTGACAAGTAATCAAACTGTTTCTTCAGGACTTTTGGCTAGCGATACTGATTTTTATAGAATACCATTAGGGAGTACTGCAATTGATGCTGGAATAGGAACTTATAGTTTTCTAACAAAAGATATTTTGGATGGAATTCGACCTTCACTTTTTGACGCAGGAGCTGAAGAATTTGGAGCTGGTGGAGTCAGAGTGCCTTATAAGGTAAGCGATGTTGGTATAAAAGTAGGTTTTGGAGCCTCCGCAACTTTAGGCGTTTTTTGCCACAAAGTCTCTACTCAAAATCTTTCGCTTTACCCAATTCCTGTTCAAGGCGAGTACTTGAATGTTTCTTTTGGAGAAAATAATTTAGGTAAAATACAAATCATAGACATGCAAAGTAAAGTTGCTTTGGAAACTGTCGTTAATGGAACTAATGGGAAAATTGATGTTAGTGCTTTGCCAAAAGGAGTGTACTCTTTGAAGGTTCAAGGTATTAGTGAGCTTTTTATTAAATAAAACTCTTGCAAATATTTTTTAATTAAGTCTGTTCTGCGAAGTCTCTCGACTTCGTACACATTCCTATTTGCCATTGCAATATAGCCAACTTTCTATCAGTAATCAGAAAAAAGCACAGTCTACTAGGGTTTTACCGAGGGGAGTTTACTCTTTGAAAGTTCAAGGCATTAGTAAGCTTTTTATTAAATACAATTTTCGGAAATTTTCTACAAATAAAAAATCCGTCTTGTTCAATTACAAGACGGATTTTTAGATTTAGTTCAAGCTAAGATTTATTCTATTTCAGAAACTCTTAAAGTATTAACCATACCTTTTTCTTTGATTGGCATTGCTGCAAGGTTGATTAAGAAATCTCCAGTTTCAACAAGACCAGATGCTTTTACGATGTTGTTTACATCAGTAACGGTATCATCAGTACTATTATCTTTATCATAGAAGAATGTTCTAACTCCCCACAATAAACTCAATTGAGTTAAGATTCTTTTGTTAGGAGTAAATACTAAAATGTGAGCATTTGGTCTCCAAGCAGAAACTTGGAAAGCAGTGTAGCCACTGTTTGTCATTGTGCAAATTGCTTTAGCGCCAATAGTATTAGCAATAAGAGCCGCCTGACGACAAATCGTTTTAGTAATAAAACGTTTTGTTCTAATTTGTGCAGTGTTTTGTGGAACTTGAATTAGTGGAGAGTTCTCTACTGCTTCAATGATTTGTGTCATTTTTTGAATAACTTGTACTGGGTAATTTCCAGCAGCAGTTTCTCCAGAAAGCATTACTGCATCAGCACCATCCATTACAGAGTTAGCAACGTCATTTACTTCAGCTCTTGTAGGAGTTAAACTTGTGATCATTGTTTCCATCATTTGTGTTGCTACAATTACAGGAATACGAGCCATTTTAGCTCTACGGATTAAGTCTTTTTGTACTAATGGTACCTCATGAGCAGGAAGTTCAACTCCTAGGTCTCCACGCGCTACCATTAAGGCATCACAGTAAGCTACAATTTTGTCCATGTTTTCAAGTGCTTCTGGCATCTCGATTTTAGCAATAATCGGAATCTTAACATCTGAATGTTCAGCAATTAAATCTTGCAAGTCTTTTAAATCTTGTGGCGTTTTCACAAAAGAAAGCGCGATCCAATCCACTTTTTGACCAATTGCAAAAATAGCATCAGCAATATCTTTTTCTGTCAATGCAGGAAGTGAAATTTTAGTATTAGGAAGGTTAACCCCTTTTTTAGATTTCAATTCTCCACCTTGTATAACTTTAGCAACAACTTCTGTTTTCTTGTCTGTTGAAACAATTTCAAAAATTAATTTACCGTCATCAAGTAATATTCTTTCTCCTTCATTTACATCATTAGGGAAATTTTTATATTTCATAAAAACTCTACTTGCAGTTCCTATAACTTCTTCAGCAGTAGTGAAAGTGATTAAATCACCATCGTTTACTACTATGCCGTCTTCCATAATTCCTACGCGAAGTTTAGGTCCTTGTAGATCTCCTAAAATTGCAGTTGAATAACCAAACTCTTCATTAAGACTTCTGATTATGTTTATTTTTTCTTTTACACCTTCATAATCAGCATGAGAAAAATTAATTCTGAAGACATTTACCCCAGCATCAATCATATCTTTGATAATCTCTCTTGTGCTACAAGCCGGTCCAAGTGTGGCTACAATTTTGGTTTTTTTGTTTGTACTCATTGTTGTTAGAAAATTAAATTGTTTTTTGATTTTATTTGATCAGTTTCTACAGCATAGGCCGTGGAAATTTCATCAATTGTATTTAATATTTGTTTTATTTTGGATACATCAATAGTATCATTTGAGTTTTCGATTTTTAAAAAATAATCTACCTTTTTCAATTCAGGAAGTAAATAGACTTTGGTTGCCATTTCAATAGTTGAATCTGAAAACAAATTATTTGTAGTTTCTCGATTCTGTTGAAAAACTTCATTTGTATTTTGTATCAAATCCCATGCAACACTATTCTCAGTATCATCATAATAAAATCTAGAGAACTGTGTCTCTCCTCCTTTTATCTTTATATGAACTTCATCTTTACTTTTGCCTAAATTGATAGGCAATTTTTGATTAATGAAATAGGCTAATCTATAATCTTCTAATGATGTATGTATCGCAATTAGATAATAATCTATTTCGTCAAATTCACCGATATCTAATTTATGAATAGCCATAGTGATTCTAAATCAAGATGTAAATATAGCATTTCTATCTAAGTATAAGTACTGATATTGCAATGATTTCTTTAAATTCCAAACGCAAACGTTGTAGTTTTGGTTTGTTTTTCCTACTTTTTGTCTATTTGAGTTTGAAAAGCGAAGTAGGCACGTTGAGAAGCTTTTTCCTCGGCCTTCTTTTTTGAGGTGGCTCTGGCTTTGGCTATCACCTTGTCGTCAATGCTTAATTTTACTCCAAAAAGTCGTTGTCCATCTATTCCATTATCTTCAAATATATCATAGTGAAAAATTTTCTTTTCTTTCTGACACCATTCAATTACTAAGCTTTTGTAGCTGATTACTTTCCCTTCTAATCGTGAAATATCAACATAGGGTATGATAACTCTTTTTTGAATAAATTTCTCACAGTAAACATATCCTTTGTCTAGATATATAGCTCCAATCAATGATTCGAAAATATTTCCATGGATATTTTCGCCAAAATGGTTGATGGGTACTTTACTTTGAACAAACTTAATTAAATTCAAATCTTTACCTAATTCGTTCAGATGTTCTCTACTAACTATTTTTGAGCGCATTTTAGTTAGGTATCCTTCGTCTCCCAAAGGAGCTTTGTTGAATAAATGTCCAGCAATTACAGCACTTAACATAGCGTCACCCAAGAACTCTAATCGTTCATAGTTAATCGGATTTCCGTTTGGAGTTACTTTGTTGACCGAACGATGCGTGAACGCTTTTTGATAATGTTCAATGTTTTTAGGTGTAAATCCTAATATTTTTTCGATGGCATCAAAAAAAATCCCGTCTTCGTTAGAACGACGGGATTTTGTAAATATTTTTTTGAATATACTCATAAGTACAATTACAATTCTAATTTTTTCATCAAAACACAAGCATTGTGTCCACCAAAACCAAAAGTGTTGCTCATTACCACTTTCATATCTCTTTTTTGAGGAGTATTAAAAGTGAAATTTAATTTTGGATCAATATTTTCATCATCTGTAAAATGATTAATAGTTGGAGGTACAATTCCGTATTTCATAGAAAGAATTGTTGATATGGTTTCAATAGCTCCGGCAGCACCTAGTAGGTGACCAGTCATTGATTTGGTTGAATTTAAGTTCATGGTATAAGCATGATCTCCAAATACTTGTAAGATAGCTTTAGACTCGGCTAAATCTCCAAGAGGAGTTGAAGTTCCGTGCATATTAACACCGTCAACATCAGTTGGTTTTAAACCTGCATCTCTCAAACAGTTTAACATTACGTTTCTAGCCCCTATGCCTTCTGGGTGTGGTGCTGTAATATGATGTGCATCTGCAGACATTCCACCACCACCTACTTCACAATAGATAGTTGCGCCACGAGCAATAGCATGTTCGTATTCTTCTAAGATCAAAGCTCCAGCTCCTTCACCTAAAATAAATCCATCTCTGTCTTTATCCATTGGCCTTGAAGCGGTTTTTGGATCATCATTTCTAGTTGATAAAGCGTGCATGGCATTAAAACCTCCCATACCTGCAATAGTTACAGCTGCTTCAGATCCTCCAGTTACCATAATATCTGCATGTCCCAAACGAATGTAGTTGAAAGCATCAATGATAGCATTAGTGGAAGAAGCACAAGCAGAAACAGTACCGAAGTTAGGTCCTCTAAAACCATATTTGATTGAAATATGACCACAAGCAATATCGCCAATCATTTTTGGGATAAAGAATGGGTTGAATTTTGGAGTACCATCACCAGCAGCAAAGTTTAATACTTCGATTTGAAAAGTTTCTAATCCACCAATTCCTGATCCCCAGATTACTCCAGCGCGGTCTTTGTCGATTTTGTCCATATCAAAGTTAGCATCCTTCATTGCTTCCTCTGATGAAACAACAGCATATTGTGCGTAACGGTCCATTTTTCTAGCCTCTTTACGGTCAATAAAATCTTCTACATTAAAGTTTTTCAACTCACATGCAAATTTGGTTTTAAATTTTGAAGCATCAAAATAAGTGATAGGAGCAGCACCGCTAACCCCATTAATGAGTGAATTCCAAAACTCTTCAACGGTATTTCCTATAGGAGTAAGAGCACCCAAACCTGTAACAACAACTCGCCTTAATTCCATAACTTTATGTTTTAGTGTCTTTAAACAAACAAAACCCACTCTTTTTTTACTGTAATATTACAAAAAAGCAGTGAGTAATTATTGTGTATATCTTTATTGATTGAAATTCAATCTGGATTACCTAATTTTAAAATAATAAAACACCCGTGTACATGTATATGCAAACGGGTGTAAAATTTATTATTTTTTAGCTTCTTCGATATAAGAAATAGCTTGACCAACAGTAGCAATGTTCTCTGCTTGATCGTCTGGAATTTGGATATCAAATTCTTTTTCGAATTCCATAATAAGCTCAACTGTGTCTAACGAGTCAGCTCCTAAATCATTAGTGAAGCTTGCTTCTGTTACAACTTCGTTTTCGTCAACGCCTAATTTGTCTACGATAATCGCTTTTACTCTTGATGCAATGTCTGACATAATCTTTAATTTTAGAATTTAATTTGATCGCAAAAATAAAAAACTTTATTTTAAAACAATCAATATGTTAATAAATGTGTCAGCTAATTTATAAAATAATTTGAAACAAAGACGTGCTTTAGTTATTTGTTTTCATTTTTTATTCCGTTTTTTGTGCTTTAATTAATTGTATGAATAATGAGAAAAATTGTGATTTTTGCTTCAGGTTCGGGCTCTAATGCTGAAAATATTATAAAATATTTCAATTCTAATGGAAATGTGAAGGTAGTTGGAGTGTTTACAAATAACCCTAATGCAGGGGTTATTGAGCGTGTAAAAAAATATAACATTAAAGCTCAAGTTTTTTCTAAAATCGAACTATTTGAAGGTGAATTTTTACAAAAAATTAATTTTCTTCAACCCGATTTAATTGTTTTAGCAGGTTTTTTATTGAAATTCCCCGAAAATATTATAGCTGAATATCCTAATAAAGTCATTAATATACATCCTGCATTGCTTCCTAAATATGGAGGTAAAGGAATGTATGGTATGCATGTTCACAGAGCAGTTGTGGAAAATAAGGAAAAGGAATCAGGTATTACAATTCATTATGTAAATGAAAACTACGATGAAGGTGGTGTGATTTTTCAGAAAAACTTTGAAGTTGTTGCTGCTGATTCTGCTGAAGATGTGGCGGCTAAAATTCATGAATTGGAATATAAATATTTCCCAGAAGTTATTGCGCAAGTATTAGAATCATAAACAAAATAATAAATGAACTACGAAGTTCTTATATATACAGACGGAGCAGCCAAAGGAAATCCTGGAAATGGAGGTTATGGTGTTGTGATGGAAAAAGCAGGGACACCTTATAAGAAGGAGTTCTTTGAGGGTTTTCGTCACACTACTAATAACCGAATGGAATTGTTGGGGGTAATCGTAGGTTTGGAGAAGTTGAAAAACCCTAATACAAAGGTTTTGGTTGTTTCGGATTCCAAATATGTTATTGATTCTGTTGTGAAAAGATGGGTGTTTGGATGGGAGAAAAAAGGCTATGTTGGAAAAAAAAATCCTGACTTATGGAAGCGTTTTCTGGTTATTTATAGAAAACACCAGGTTGATTTTAAGTGGGTTAAGGGACATAATAATCATCCTCAAAACGAAAGATGCGATGAATTGGCCGTGATGGCTTCACAAAGCAAGCCTCTTTCCGTCGATGCCTTTTATGAGAAAGAAGAAGCAAAACTTTTATAAAAACTTTAAACTTATAAACTTTAAAACTTCTAAACTAAAGTTTATCTTTGCACTTTAATTCAAAATTTGCAAAATGAACAAATTATTGATTGTTGGGACAGTCGCTTTCGACGCCATTGAAACTCCTTTTGGTAAAACTGATAAAATATTAGGAGGAGCTGGAACTTATATAGGTCTGTCTGCTGCTTTTTTTGATTTACAATCAGCTATCGTCTCTGTGGTTGGAGATGATTTTCCACAAGAATATTTAGATTTATTAACAGCGAGAAATATTGATATTTCTGGACTTGAAGTGGTTAAGGGTGGGAAAACATTCTTTTGGAGTGGTCGCTACCACAATGATTTGAACTCTAGAGACACTTTAGATACGCAATTAAATGTCTTAGCAGATTTTCAGCCAAAAGTTCCTGAAAATTATAAAAATTCCGATGTAGTGATGTTAGGAAACTTACATCCATTAGTGCAAAGTGGAGTTTTAGATCAATTGACAGCAAAACCTAAATTAATAGTTTTAGATACTATGAATTTCTGGATGGACTGCGCTTTACCTGAATTATTAGAAGTGATAAAGAGAGTAGACGTGATCACTATCAATGATGAAGAGGCTAGACAGCTTTCTGGTGAGTATTCATTAGTAAAAGCTGCTGCTAAAATTCAAGCAATGGGACCTCAATATGTGGTGATTAAAAAAGGAGAACATGGCGCTTTATTGTTTCATGACAAAGAGGTTTTCTTTGCGCCAGCATTACCATTAGAGGAAGTTTTTGATCCAACAGGTGCAGGAGATACTTTTGCAGGTGGATTTACTGGATACATTACGCAAAGTGAAAATGTATCTTTTGAGAATATGAAAAATGCTATTATTTACGGTTCTAATTTAGCTTCATTTTGTGTGGAGAAATTTGGAACAGAAAGAATGGTTGGTTTAGATAAGGATGAAGTAGTGTCGAGATTGAAGCAATTTAAGTCATTGACACAGTTTGATATAGAATTATAATACTTTAAAGTCCCTAAAAAGGGGCTTTTTTGTTTTACATAAGGTTTTTTTAAATAATAATACTACAAATAATACTGCAATGAGCGACGCATTAAAACACGAGTGTGGAATAGCATTAGTTAGACTACTTAAACCGCTTGAATTCTATAAGGAAAAATACGGGTCTGCATTTTACGGGATACAAAAAATGTATCTTATGATGGAGAAACAGCACAATCGCGGACAAGATGGAGCTGGGTTTGCTAGTATTAAATTGGATGTAGAACCTGGTGAAAGATACATCAGTAGAGTTCGCTCCAATCAATCGCAACCGATACAAGATGTTTTTGCTCAGATTAACGAAAGGATCAATGAGGAAATGGCAAACCATCCTGAGTATGCAGATGATGTAGCGGCACAAAAAGCAAATATTCCTTATATAGGCGAATTGTTTTTAGGTCACGTTCGTTATGGTACTTTTGGGAAAAATAGTATCGAAAGTGTTCATCCATTTTTGAGACAAAGTAACTGGATGCATCGCAATCTTATTTTGGCGGGGAACTTTAACATGACCAATGTAAAAGAGCTTTTCGAAAATTTGGTTGAGTTAGGACAACATCCAAAAGAAATGGCGGATACGGTTACCATAATGGAGAAAATTGGTCACTTTTTAGATAAAGAAGTAATGCAATTGTACCAAGACTGTAAAGCCGAAGGGTATTCAAAACAAGAAGCTTCTCCTGTAATTGCAGAAAGATTAGATGTTGCTAAAATTTTAGCTCGTTCTGCAAAAAATTTAGATGGTGGATATGCTATGGCTGGACTTTTAGGACATGGTGATGCATTTGTATTTAGAGACCCAGCAGGAATTAGACCCGCTTACTATTACCAAGATGATGAAGTAGTAGTAGTAGCTTCTGAAAGACCTGTGATTCAAACGGTATTCAATATTCCTTTTGAAAAAGTTCAAGAAATTGATCCAGGAAGTGCCTTGATTATCAAGAAAGACGGGACGGTTTCTATGAAAGAGATTTTGACGCCTACTGTAAAAAAATCATGTTCTTTTGAACGAATTTATTTCTCTAGAGGAAGTGATGCTGAAATTTATCAAGAAAGAAAAACGCTTGGAAAATTAATTTTGCCAGCAGTTTTAGATTCAATAGATCAAGATACGGATAATACTGTTTTTTCTTATATTCCAAATACAGCCGAAACTTCCTTTTATGGATTGGTAGAAGCGGCTCAAGATTTCTTGAATCAAAGAAAAAATGACTACATTTTAGAAAACCGTCATACACTAACCGAAGATAGTTTAAAAGAACTTTTAGAAGTTAAAATACGTACAGAGAAAGTAGCTATTAAAGACGCTAAGCTAAGAACCTTTATTACTGAGGATAGTAGCCGTGATGATTTAGTTGCGCATGTATATGATGTTACTTACGGTGTAATAAAACCAACGGATAACTTAGTTATCATTGATGATAGTATTGTAAGAGGAACTACTCTTAAAAAGAGTATTATCAAAATGATGGATCGATTGGGGCCTAAACGAATCGTAATTGTTTCTTCTGCGCCACAAATTCGTTTTCCTGATTGTTATGGAATTGATATGGCTAAATTAGAAGGACTGGTAGCTTTTAAAGCGGCACTAGAACTTTTAAAAGAAAGAAATATGTATCACATCGTTGATGAGGTATATGCAAAATGTAAATCACAAGAAAATTTTAAAGATATTGATGTTGTGAATTACGTAACTGCTATATATGAACCGTTTGCTCCTCAAGAGGTTTCGGATAAAATAGCAGAGATGTTAAGCTCTTCAGAGATTAAGGCTGAGGTTAAAATTATATTCCAAACGGTTGAGGATCTACATGTCGCTTGTCCTAAAAATTTAGGAGACTGGTATTTTACAGGCGATTATCCTACACCTGGAGGTAATAGAGTGGTAAATAGAGCTTTTATGAATTTTTATGAAGGAAAAGATGCAAGAGCATATTAGGTAATTAATCGGCTTTATGAGTTGTTCATCTGAATTTTTTGTTTTAAATGGTGAACTGTTCTAAATTTGACTCACCATAATATTAGTAGGTTAAGTTTATGGTAGATTTGGGGCAAAAAGGGTGGAAGCAATTCCACCTTTTTTATTGGAATAAATTGAGGTTCAGGTGATACTGTAGCAATTGAATAACAAAAATATAGCATAAAAAAAGTCGGATGAACTAGATGTTCATCCGACTTTTTCATTTTAAAAGGTATAGAATGTTAGTTTTTTCAAACGCTACTTTATACCTTTTTTTATTATTTCTCAGAAGCATATCTTCTAGAAACTTCAACCCAGTTAATTACACTGAAGAAAGCTTCAATATAATCAGGTCTTCTGTTTTGGTAGTTTAAGTAGTAAGCATGTTCCCAAACATCCATTCCTAAGATTGGAGTTCCACCACAACCAATACCTGGCATTAATGGGTTGTCCTGATTAGGAGTTCCGCAAACGTCTAATTTACCTCCTTCATGAACACATAACCATGCCCATCCTGAGCCAAATTGAGTTGCTCCAGCTTTGCTGAATTTTGCTTTGAACTCTTCAAAAGAACCAAAAGCAGTTTCGATAGCAGCTAGTAAATCTCCTGTTGGAAGTCCACCCCCGTTTGGAGTCATTACTGTCCAAAACAAGTTATGGTTGTAAAATCCACCACCATTGTTACGAACAGCTCCATTGCTCATATCAAGATTAATAAGGATGTTTTCAATAGTTTTCCCTTCCATATCTGTTCCAGTTGTAGCTGCATTAAGATTGGTAGTGTAAGCATTATGATGCTTAGAATGGTGGATTTCCATTGTTCTAGCGTCAATATGTGGTTCTAAGGCGTCATACGCATACGGTAATTGTGGTAATTCAAAAGCCATTTTATTTTTATTTAAAGATTTATAATAATATTTATCCAAATTTAAACATTTAACTTTGGAATAGAAAACCCTATTTTGTTATAATTTACTATCAAAGGTATTTTAGGGAGTCGATTTTGGTTTAAATTATTTTTATGATTGTGCCATTGCCATACAAATAATACTAATTCTGACTTCTGGAATTTTTTGCAAGGCTCTGCAGCAGGCTTCAAGAGTGGCTCCAGTTGTGATGATGTCGTCAATAAGAATGAAATGCTTTCGACGATCTTTTTCGGAAAATTTCACGTCAAATAGACTTTCAATATTCTCTGTTCTTCCTAGAAGGTTTTTCTTAGATTGTGTTTTGGTGTGTTTTGTCCGAATCAATATTTGATCTTCATAATAAATATTTAATCCTATTGATAATGTTTGGGCAAATTTGCTAACTTGATTATAACCTCTAGTTTTATATTTTTTTGGATGTAGTGGTACAGGAATAACGGCATAAGCCGTTTGTAAGGATTTTATTTTTTTTAAATCTTCAATATACCACTCTCCAATTAAAGTGCCTATTTCCTGATGTCCACGGTATTTTAAATTATGAATTAACTCTTGTACAATTCCTTTTTTATGAAAATAGAATAAGGCTGAAGCATGTTCAATGTCTATTCGACCATAAAATTTTTTAAAAGCTTCATTTTCTTTCAAAAGATGATGGTTAGTTAGTGGGATTTCATGCCTGCAATTGGTACAAATAATATATTCATTTGCTAAAAGTAATGTCTTACAACCCGTACAAATTGGCGGAAAGAATAAATTTAAGATCTGTTTTAACATGTATGGAAGTATTTATTTATAAAAATAGGAAAATCAGGCGTTCAATCTTTAACAATTTTCTTTTTTTTAACTACACTTTTTATATTTTTGCATTATGGCTAAACAAGAAGATATTTTTAAGAATGTAGTTTCGCACGCAAAAGAGTACGGATTTATTTTTCCGTCAAGCGAAGTTTACGATGGTTTAAGTGCAGTATATGATTACGCACAGAATGGTGTTGAATTGAAAAAGAACATCCGTGAATACTGGTGGAAATCCATGGTTCAAATGAATGACAATATTGTGGGGCTTGATGCCGCAATATTAATGCATCCAACCACTTGGAAAGCCTCAGGCCACGTAGATGCTTTTAATGATCCATTAATTGATAATAAAGATTCCAAAAAACGATATAGAGCCGATGTTTTGATTGAAGATTATGCCGAAAAGCTAAATCAAAAAGCAATCAAAGAAATCGAGAAAGCAAGAACTCGTTTTGGAGAGGCTTTCAACGAACAAGAATTTGTTACTACAAACGCTAGAGTGGTTGAATATAAAGCTAAAGAAAGACAAATCTTGGAGCGCATGGCTCGTTCTTTAGGAAATGAAGATTTAGCAGATGTAAAGGCGCTAATCGAAGAATTAGAAATTGCTTGTCCAGATTCGGGTTCTAGAAATTGGACTGAAGTACGTCAGTTTAACTTGATGTTTGGCACCAAATTAGGTGCTTCTGCAGATTCCGCAATGGATTTGTATTTACGTCCCGAAACAGCTCAAGGAATTTTTGTGAATTTCTTGAATGTGCAAAAATCTGGAAGAATGAAAATTCCTTTTGGTATTGCACAAACCGGTAAGGCTTTTAGAAATGAAATTGTTGCGAGACAATTCATCTTCCGTATGCGTGAGTTTGAACAAATGGAAATGCAATTTTTTGTACGTCCAGGCGAAGAAATGAAGCATTATGAATTCTGGAAAGAAGCCCGTTTAAAATGGCATTTGTCATTAGGATTGGGTAAAGCAAATTACCGTTTTCACGATCACGAAAAATTAGCACATTACGCTAATGCTGCGGCAGATATTGAGTTTAATTTCCCATTTGGTTTCAAAGAGCTAGAAGGAATTCACTCTCGTACTGACTTTGATTTAAAAGCACACGAGCAACATTCGGGTAGAAAATTACAGTATTTTGATGCCGAATTGAATAAAAACTATGTGCCTTATGTAGTAGAAACTTCATTAGGATTAGATAGAATGTTCTTGGCTGTTTTTGCTACTTCGTTGCAAGAAGAAGTTTTAGAAGACGGTTCCTCTAGAACTGTTTTAAAACTTCCATCAGTTTTGGCACCAACGAAAGCTGCTGTTTTACCTTTAGTTAAAAAAGATGGATTACCGAAAATAGCACATCAAATTATAGCTGACTTGAAATGGGATTTTAACGTGGCTTATGACGAAAAAGATGCCGTAGGTCGTCGATATAGAAGGCAGGATGCTTTAGGGACTCCTTTTTGTATTACGGTTGATCATCAAACTATTGAAGATCAAACAGTAACTATTCGTCATAGAGATAC
The DNA here is from genome assembly GCF_040703125.1 of Flavobacterium ovatum. Lineage (NCBI taxonomy): Bacteria > Pseudomonadati > Bacteroidota > Flavobacteriia > Flavobacteriales > Flavobacteriaceae > Flavobacterium > Flavobacterium ovatum. Next base: position 610,690 of record NZ_CP160035.1, on the reverse strand, counting down.
AATGAAACAAGATCGTGTAGCGATATCCGATTTAAAATCAATCATTGAAAATGAAGTGTCAATGAAAAACTGGTTAATGAAAATGTAATTATTTTCAAAATTTACGGCAAAAAGCTCTCCATAACGGAGAGTTTTTTTTGCTTTTTAGAGTCTTGTGTAAGAAATGATTGTAAAATTATAGTTGAATAAAAGAGAGGTTTTTGTTCTTGAACGGATTTATTTACCCTTTATCAATTAGTATTAACACTTCATCGATTTCTTTTGGTAATTAATTAAAAAAATAAGTTAAATGTTTATTTTAGCTTGTTAAGATGTCAGTTTTTAGTAAAAAAAGCAACATTTTATTTAGTTTTCCCAAAACTACCCCTCTTAACGTTTTGATTAGTGGTTGAAGTGTTTTATATACTTCGAAAGGAATAGCTATACCTAACCAATTAGGAAATACCATTAATGAACTATTCATACATTATTATTGATGACAATCAAGAAAATGCTCTAGAGACGAAAGCTATCGCCGATGGTTTTTCGGAGCTTTCTTATTTGGGTATTGCTAGTGATTATGATGAAGGGCTTAATTTAATACTGGAACACAAGCCGAAACTGATTTTTCTTGAAATTGAGCCTGCTAATAAAAAAAGTAATTTATCATTGGCGCTTATAAGTGAATTATACAGATACTTAAATGTCGTCCCTAAGATTATAGTTACTACTTCTAAAAAGGAGCTAGCTTTTGAAGCTATTCAATATGAAGTAGCAGATTATTTTATCAAGCCAGTTACTCGCATTGATATGATGAAATCATTGTTAAAAATTGAAAAGTCAAAAACAAACGATCAGTCAATACCTTCATCGTCTAAGGTTGAGCCCAAAACCGATATTGTCCCAAAGGTTGCTAAACCTGAAACCTCTTCAATTATAGAACCACTTATTTTGTGTATTAAGTCATATGGTGACTATAGATATATAGACACAAGGGATATTGCCTATTTTCAAGCAGATAATAATTCTACAGATATTCATTTGAATAATGGAGAAATGATTACCGCTTTCAAAACCTTAAAGCATTTTGAAGGGGTTCTTTCATATCCTTTTGTTCGTATTCATAATAGTTATATTGTAAATAGTAGTTGTATTTCAAGAATACATACAGGTAACTCTGTCTGTTATATTAAAAATACCGCTATCAAACTACCGTTCTCTAAATCTTATAAGGGGAATGTAGATATAATTATAGCTGAAATTTCAAGTGGAAATTACCTGGAAATCTAAAATCCATCCACTTACCCAGATTTGAGTGCCATTCACTACCAAACGACGTACATCTACCATAAGTACTGTTTATTATAGGGCAAATTGGGGGTTCTCTGTGTAGTTTTACAACATGATAAAGCGATAAACGCCAGTCATTTAAATAAGTAAAACAATATAAACACATAAAACCCCAAATTATGAAAAACTCAATCGTAACCTTCGGACTATTCACTTTAGTAATGGTATTAACATCTTTTACAACTCCAACTGATAATGTAGGCGGAAGCAGACAGATTAAAACTGATTATAATGTAGGCGGAAGCAGACAAATTAAAACTGATTATAATGTAGGCGGAAGCAGACAAATCAAAACTGACTTTACTGATAACGTAGGCGGAAGCAGACAAATCAAAACTGATTATAATGTAGGTGGAAGCAGACAAATCAAAACTGATTAATATTTAGTCAAATTAAAAATAATTAAAAGGCTGTCAATTTTGACAGCCTTTTTTTATGCCACTAATTTAAAATTAGTATTTTTGGTAAAATTGAAAATACTATTGAAGACTATTGCTAGAAATTTAATTTTTTGGTTATCATTTGTTTTTTTTGGGTGTACACCCAAAAAATCAAATGATAAAATAATTGGAGTAACCAATGATAGTTTGACTATTTATTTCACATTAGCGAATGATTTTAATTTACCTATTGAGAAAAGATTTGAATATATTAATAAGGCTAATAATATTGTAACCAGCCAAGAAAATGACTCTTTAAATCGAATAAATCTTTTTAAAATAGCAAATAGGTATTATAATACTAATTCAATGAAAGAATATTGTAAAACTGTTAATTTAGTTTTAGAAAA